>NZ_JACJPU010000003.1:0-218958 GCF_014696235.1 Sphaerospermopsis sp. FACHB-1194
TCACTCCATACCCAGCTTAATGCTATTTACTCTCATTAAGCCTCTTAACTTTTAAGTTACCTTTAGTTATTATGTACTACTTTAATGGCTTTTTTGATCTGTGACAGTTGAGGGTGCGGAATGTGGGTTATATAAGCGCATTTAATAGAGCGCAACAAGCTTACAGAATGGAAAATTCAGCTTTCGCTGGGGATATAGAGACTTTACAACTGGGTATTCCTACTGTAACCAATAATTAGAATTATAACATTGCAGCAGATATTAATACTACTACGGTTACAGCAGTAGCTAATGACGCTGCTGCGCTTAAAGGTTTTAATGGTGGTGTGACTGTTCTTTTAAGTGGAATTACTGTAAGTGTTGCTTGTCAAACCGCAGGAACATTAGCTAATAATCCTATTACTGCTCCTAGTTTAACTTCTACTGGAGCAAGTTGTACAGGAACGATGGTTAGTATGGATTAGGAATTAATTCTTTTTAGTAAGAATCTGCACATTAGCAACAGTGTAAGACTTAATATGAGATTTTTCCGAAGTTATCAGCGGTGCGCCTTTTAATATACCAGATAAAGCAACGGAAAGCATTAAACCACCGGTAGCAGCTGCAATTAAAGTAAATTTATCGTTCACAGAAGTATCTCAGTTTTGTTGTTAGTTATCAAGAGAGAGTCAGGAGAAAGACTTAGTTTTTCTCACCCAGTCACCAGTCACCAGTCACCAGTCACTAGTCACCAGTCATCTATTTTCTCTTCTCAAACGAGGATTGACAAACTCATTCAACCCTTCACCAAGTAGTGATAACCCTACTACCATGATAGTCATTGCTAAACCGG
The DNA here is from genome assembly GCF_014696235.1 of Sphaerospermopsis sp. FACHB-1194. NCBI lineage: Bacteria > Bacillati > Cyanobacteriota > Cyanophyceae > Nostocales > Aphanizomenonaceae > Sphaerospermopsis > Sphaerospermopsis sp. FACHB-1194. The sequence goes on from NZ_JACJPU010000003.1 coordinate 833, forward strand.
GAAAAAGGGTAGTCCACCAAATACCTGTGGGTAGTGCTTCCAGAGCTTGTTTTAAATCATAACCCCATTCGGGTACATCTTCGGGTAGTCCTAAACCCAAAAAGCCTAAACCACCTAATACTAATATGGCATCTGCGGCGTTAAGGGTAAAGAGGACGGGGACACTTTGAATAACGTTGAAAAATAGATATCTTGATAATACAATCCAGGTAGAAGCGCCCATTGCTTGCGCTGCTTCGATGTAGACTTCGGTTTTAACGCTGACGGTGTGGTTACGCACAACGCGATAATATTGGGGAATGTAAGCAATACTAATGGCGATCGCCGCATTTAATATTCCTCTCCCTACCACAAAAGCTAAGGTAACAGATAGCAGCAAACCCGGTAAAGTGTAAATGCTATCCATGAGAAATAGTAAAGTTTTATCTAATTTTCCTCCTAAATAACCACTTACCATTCCCAAGGGTACACCCACAATCATACTTAATGCAGTGGCTAAAATAACTACTTGCAGTGCTGCTTGTGCGCCAAAAATTGTTCTGGAAAAGACATCATAACCCAAGCGACTTGTACCAAACCAATGTTTTAAAGAAGGTGCTTCATGAATAGGGTTACTTAAAAATTCTTTGGGGTTTTGTAACCATCCCCACTGTTGGAAAACTGGGGCAAAAAAGGCTAAAAAGATAAAAAATAAAGTCATTGCTAAACCTATCAACATAAATCTCTGGGATAGGTTAGATTTAGCAAAGTTTAAAAATCTTGGTATGCGGCTTTTTGTAATAGTCATGGTAATATAATTATGATGGTAATTTTTTTCTAACCCTTGTGGAACAGGCATCTTGCCTGTTAACCTTGTACCTCATAACTTAGGAAACGGCTGTAAAAATATAAATTATATATTACAATAACCAATTTTTTACAATAACCAATTTTCTAATTTAAGTCCTTCAATTCTGGATAAATCGGAATCATTAGAAACAAGAATTAAATCTAAGATAATTGCTGTTGCTGCTATTAAAATTTGAATCTAGTAAATAATTCACAGTGTTATTTTCCTTCTACCGCTGCATCAAAAATCGCTATTTCTTCGGGTGATAAGTCGTTCAATGTCCCTGCAACAGTTTCTAACACAAGAATTTTATCAATTCTTCTGGTTAAATCATGTTCTTTAATTGCTCTCATTTCCTCTGGTGACAATCTACCAAATAATTCTATCAGCATTTCTGTCATTTCATATTGGTCTAATTTGACTTTGTAGAAACTACTTCCTTGAAATAATTTATCTACCAATGTGGAAATACGTTCTGTTAGTTCTTGTTGATACTCGGTTATTTGTTCTTGCATGGTTTTGACTCCTGATGACGGCTGAATATTTACATTATACAGCAGATTTCATCTGAGTGAGGTACACAAGGGCGTGCAGGATGCCCACCCCACAAGAGTTTTACAATAGACTTCTCCAAAATAGAATGTATTAATTTGTCATAAGTTGTAGGGGCGAAGCTTATGGGCGATAATTTAACAAAAAAATCAGACATCTAGATATCCCATAAGCTTCGACCTGCCCCCATAAATAAGTTCCATAATTTCTTTTCTGGAGATGTCTAATTAATATCTGTACCTCATTGATCTGCAATCTGCTATACTTGCATGAAAATTATATTATAATCTACACTCTTACAAACTAGCTTGAAAAATTTGATTAGCAGTTAATTTTAACTCTGGGAAAGTTGGTGATATTATTAAATCATCATCTCTAAATTGACTAACTTGATATTCTCCTTCTATCAGTTGATAAAGTGAAATAGTTGGTTGTTTAGGATTGCCAATAAACACTCTACCACCTAAAGCAGCATAATCTACAATCCAATATTCTGCAATACCCATTTCCTCATAGTCAGCAAGTTTTTTATGGTAATCATCACGCCAGTTTGTACTGACAACTTCAACTACTAAAGGAATTGAAGCTGATTCACTAATTGTAGATGATTTTTTCCATAAAGGTTCATTAATTAAATTAGAACGATTTAACAATATTATATCTGGTAAATATCCTGATTCTTTTTCTGGTGGTTTGATAAAAGCTGTTTTAGGAATGAAATAAGGAAGTTTTAGACGTTTATATTCTGTGACTATTTCTTCAACTAAAAAGCCAATAATTTCTTCATGTTCTCCTACTGGTGGTGTCATTTCTACAATTACTCCATCATATAATTCATAGCGAACTCCTGTATCTGGATACCACTCTATAAACTCGGCAAAAGTTATTAATTTAGTTTCAGGTAAAGCTTGAATCATAATTTAGATTCTTTGGTTTGAATAGTTATCATATTGTTTGTTTGGTGATTGGTGATTGGTAATTGGTAATTGGTAATTGGTGATTGGTAAAAATAAAATTTATTACCCATTCCCCAGTCACCAGTCCCCAGTCACCAGTCCCCAGTCACCAGTCCCCAGTCCCTACAAATTACTTTCTATCAACTGTCGATATTCACTTTTCTGTTTTACACCTTTCACTTCTTTTACCAATTCCTTATTCTTAAATATCTGTACCGTCGGTGTTCCTATGATGCCGGCATTCTCCGCTATGTCTCGATCTTGGTCAATGTCAACTTCAACAAAGTGAATCTTACCATCAAATTCATCGACGACTTTATTTAATATCGGTTTCAAGGTGTGACAAGGGCCACAACCAGGAGACACATATTTTACCAACAACAAGCGATCGCTCTCATGGAATAATTTTCTTAAAGCATAACCCCCATTATGCCTTGTTGCTTGTAAATTAAATTCTGCTGCTGTTTCTGCTTTCTGGGTTTCTGGGTGGGGTGTTGTTCCTTCAATTTGGGTTTGATGAAATTCATGAATTAAATTCTTTGATGATAACCATCTTTCCGCTAACATGGCCGCCATACAACCAGTACCTGCTGCTGTAATCGCTTGTCTAAATTCATGGTCTTGCACGTCACCGGCTGCAAATACACCCTCTAAACTGGTTTCTACACCACCATGTTTAGTGATAATGTACCCCACCTCATCCAGTTCTAATAGTCCCTGAAATAACTCTGTATTGGGCTTGTGACCAATGGCGTAAAATAAACCTTTAGCGGGAATAGTGCTTTCTTCCCCGGTTTGATTATTACGCACTTGCACACCATTCATACTTTCTTCACCAATTACATCTACTGCTTCGGTGTGCCAATGTATTTTAATTTTCGGGTTACTCAAAACTCTGTCTTGCATAGCTTTAGAAGCCCGCATTTTATCAGAACGCACTAACAAATGCACCAAAGAAGCATATTTAGTTAAATAAATAGCTTCTTCTGCTGCTGAGTCTCCCGCACCAATAATCCCTAACTCCGTATTACGAAATAGAGGAGTTGCACCATCACATATAGCACAAGCGGAAATTCCCCGACTCCAAAATTGATGTTCACTTGGTAAACCTAAGCGTTTAGCTGTTGCACCAGTAGCGATAATTAAACTATGGGCTTTTACTTCTCTTTCTTGGGAACGGATAGTAAAAGGACGTTGACTCAAATCAACTGATATCACATCTTCAGTATATAATTCTGCGCCCCACCGTTCTGCTTGGGCTTTCATGTTATCCATCAAGTCTGGTCCGGTGATACCTTGGGGAAAACCTGGGAAGTTCTCAACTTCGGTGGTTGTCATGAGTTGGCCTCCTGGTAAACCACCTGCTTGGAAACCTTCAAATACTACGGGTTTTAAATTTGCCCTTCCTGCATAGATAGCTGCTGTGTAACCAGCGGGTCCAGAACCGATAATTACTAAGTTTTCTACTGTGTTTTCTACTTTGGAATTTGTCATACTAGTATACAAACTCATAACGACTACGTTTAAGTTAGTATAGCATAACTCAAAGATCCCCGACTTCTGACATTAATTTAGGGGATGCTGAATAAATGTAAAACCCAGAGATATCAAAGGTTAGAGGGTGATAAACACAAAAATAAGTGCAAGGTTTTTCAAGGGTATAGCTGAAAAAGCGTGCATTTTTTGAGATTTCCAGAGAGGGCAAAGAAATTTTCAAACCTCCTCCTGACTCCTGTAAGGGCGAAGCATTCGGGCGATAAATTATCAATTTTTATCACAGGTTATTTTCCTGTAAGGGCGAAGCATTCGGGCGATAAATTATCAATTTTTATCACAGGTTATTTTCCGAATGCTTCGCCCCTACTTCGCCCCTACGACTCCTGACTCCTATGCCCTCATGAAAAGACTTTCTCAGCAACCCCTAATTTATGATTTCAGGACTTACGCAGCATAGAACGGAAGTAGGGGTAATTCATGAATTACCCCTAAACAAGAATCAAGTTTTGAGTTCAATCTTGCGTAAGTCCTAATTTGTAGACAAGATCAAAAAAGAAGTCGGGGGTCTGATGGTTCAAACTATAAAATTACACTATAAAATTAAAGTTTCCAGCCTAGCTTGTACTTCTTCTATTAAATCCTGTGGCACACTTTCTACAAATTTGACTTTTCTAGCTCTCCAATCTAATGTTTTAATTTGGTCAGCTAAAACGACTCCTTTTGTTTGTATTCCCTCAACCAGTGGAACTTCAAAACTCAGCCCTTTTCGGTTGCTAGTTATGGGACAAGCTAGAATTAAAGAAGCCATTTGATTATATTTAATTGGAGATATCACCAAAACTGGACGATAACCAATTTGTTCACGTCCTTGTTGTTGTATTTCCTCATTTAAGATGTTAGCAATATCATCAAAAGACATTCCTGAAGCTTGTAGAGTCAATGCACGCCTAATAGAATCAGCAGTCAACCGCTGCTTATTGCCAAATTCTAATTTAACAATATCTCCTCTGTTGGGAAAATAAGAAACTACCAATCTTCATTCCCCACAGCGTTTCCAGTTTCAAATTCAGGATGAAATTTATCAGGAGTCATACCCTCCAGCAACTCATCAAGTGTATATTTTTTTCTCTTTTGTGGTGTAATCACAATACTGTTACCTTCCAGAGTCAAGTTTATTGCTACTCCTTCGGTTAATTGCACTTGTTCAGCTATAGATTTGGGAATGCGAATAGCTAAACTGTTTCCCCATTTGGCGACAATTGTAGTCATACTCTATATCAACTGTTAAAGTTCCGCCTTTAAACAACTGGACTGAATGTATATACTTTGAAGATACAGATTTAATTGGCAGATGTCAACAGGAAGTTTAGGTTTTGTATTATGTAAGGGTTGAGCGATGCTTTACCTCTACTGACTCCTGCTATAAATAAAGAAGAGTTTTCTGGTGTATTATGTCTCTGACTATTGCTGATTTAGAACAGTTACAAACCGAACATCCAGAATGGCAAATGGAGTTGGTAGAGGGGAATATAGTAATTATGGGTCCATCAGATTACGAGTCTGAAGAAATAGGAGGTCGGTTACTGACCTTTTTGAATATGTGGGTGCTATCTCGTAAACTGGGAAGAGTCACAGGTTCTAGTGCTGGTTTTATTTTGCCAAGTATAGATAATAACTCAGAAAAAAGAAACCTCCGCGCACCAGATGTATCTTTTGTGAAAGCGGAAAGATTGAAAAAAAGTAAACGGGACTTTGTAGAGTTAGTACCTGATTTAGTAGTAGAAATCAAGTCTAAATCAGACAGAATTAAACCTTTAGAAGAGAAAATACAGTTATTTTTACAACTGGGTGCTACAGTGGGTATTTTAATTGACCCTGATAAGTTGACTGTAACAGTTTACCGATTTAATCAAGCAACAATGGTATTGGAAAATGGGGATATTCTGACTATACCAGAATTACTTCCTGGTTGGGAATTGGCTGTATCAGAACTATGGCCGCCTGAATTTGAGTAATTTATGTATATTTTCTGCAACATATACACATAATCAATAAAACCTTTTGATCATCTAACAGCGCAACCTATAGAGAAAGTGAAGGTTTTTTACCTGTTGCAAAAGCAGTTATTAGTGTTACATGATTTTGATTACATTATGCTGGAGTGCGGTTCGTAGTGAGCGATTTATCGCTCAAAGCTAGGAGCATGAGGACTAAAGTCCTCACTACGAATTTAAATTTATTTGTTGAGATAAGGGCGGATATTATTAACTACAGCTAGAGAATCTAATCCACACTTGTTCAAAAAGACCTTGCTGTTTCAGGGTTTGCACAAAAATAGACATAATAATTTTTTGGGTTGAGTAATGGATGCTTTTAAGCGTAAATAGTTGTAATACTTAAACTTTTGTATTATATATCGTATATCGGTGTATTCAGTACAAAATAAAACCTGTATTTAATCATGTAAGCTTTACTTATTTACCTCTGATTTGAGTCAGTATTGATACTCGTTGCTTCAAGAACAAGATTAATTAAGATATACAATTATTTAACTCTTTTAAACTCGAACAATATACAGGTAAAGTATTTCTAAATAAAGGTTTTAGCCCATTTTCATCACTTTTGACAAGATGGTAAAAAAATTTTTGCTAGAGGTGATATGAAACTGATCAGATGTGGGTAAGTTATTTGTACAAAGAAACAAACAATACTTCACCTGAAGGAAAACTACTATGAAAACTGAACTGAAAGCAAAATTCTTAGAACACATCCTGGGTAAAAAGAAAGAAAACGAAGGTTTCACCCTGATTGAATTATTAGTTGTTATCATCATCATCGTTATTCTATCTGCTATCGCGCTACCTTCTTTCCTTAACCAAGCTGCAAAAGCTAAACAATCAGAAGCAAAAACCTATGTAAATTCAGTAAACAAAGCGCAACAGTCATACCGGATTAAGAATACATCCTTTGCGACAACGTTTGACCAGCTCAAAATAGGTATTCCTTCATCAACAGATTTCTATAATTATACAATACCCAGCGCCGATGTAAACAGCACAGTTGTTCTAGCGACAACAAAAGACCCAAGTTCTCTCAAAGGTTTTTCTGGTGGTGTAGTCATTCTCACTACTGGTCAAACTGAAGCTATTGCTTGTCAGACAACAGGTGTGCAGACAGGAACATCAGTTGCTGCACCTAATTTAAGCACTACTCCTAACACTTCAGCTTGTACTGGTCTGGAAAAAATGAAATAACACTTAATTTTTGCTTGTTGGAAATGCTAGATCAATGGAAGTGCATCTAGCATTTTTACCTGATTTTATCACATTATGTAGGGGTTAACAGTCGTTAATCCCTACAATGCTTTTGATTTTTAAGCTTATTTTCAGATCAGGCGTAATCTCACTTGGTAAGATATTTCCAAACGATTTCCAGTTTGTTCATTATGACTACCCAGTTAAATAATCAAGTTGCTTCAGCTTTAACTTTGTTAAGTATTCCAGAATATGAACAAAATATTGCTGAAAATCCCAGAGATGTTTCTAATTATTGGTATTTAGGGTTAGCCTTATTATTAGAGGGTAGAGAGGAAGAAGCCCAAATTACATGGATGACTCCCCTTCTGGAATTTGGAGAAGAAGAGTCAGAATCTTGGTTGCAAGAATTAACAGAAATTTTATTACATTCTGCTCAAGAACAAGAAGCAAATTCTAACAATAAATTAGCTTGGGTAATTCGTCAACACATTAAAGAATTTATACCTGATGATATTAATAATCTTTTAAAAATAATTGAACTAAACACTGACTTAAATATTGAGGATCTGGAAACGAATATTAATCAATTAGTTGAAACTATATCTCAACTAACAGAAACCCCTGTTTTTGACGAAAATTTATTAGTTAAAGTAATTGAAAAGTTAGTTCATCTTGATCCAGTTACTCCTCCTCCCTTTGTTGATCATCTGCTTGAAAAATTTATAATTCATTTATCAACATCTGACACCATTATTCCATTACTGAAAGGAAAAGCCGAAGCTTATTATCGGTTTTCTCAGTCTTATATGTCAATTTACTTTGCAAAAGTTGCTCTCCATTTAGACCCAAATAATTTAGATTGCATTAGAAAAATTGTTGCTCCTTTGCAAAGACTAGGATCAGCTTATACTAAAGAATCTATTGATTGGGTGAAAAAATATTTAGCCCTTGCTCAAAAACCAATTGATCAAATTAATGGTTACCATTACTTACTAGACGCATTATTAACTTCTTGTGCAAGTTGGGAAAAAGCAGTTCAAGCTTACCAAGCATATAAACTATATTTATCTAATGTTGTCAACAGCAAATCAGACGACGAAAGCTTAGTTCAGCTTCTTAGCATTGGCGCTTTTTTGTTATACATGGAAGATAATCCACGTGAAAATAGATTAATTCGCAATGGATTAGCTGATTTATCTCAACAAGTGTTGTGGAAAAGTTTTCCCGAAAATATTAATACTTATCAAAAACGTTTTCAATCACATCGTCCTGCTTTGAGTGAGCGTCCTTTAAGAATAGGCTATTTATCAGAATGTTTTCGTACTCATTCTGTGGGTTTCTTAGCTTGGTGGTTGTTAAAATATCATGATCCTCAGCAATTTGATATTTATCTGTATTCTTTAAAAGAGAATATTTACGACCCCCATCAACAAGCTTACAAGAACGAATTTGGTGAGCGTTATCATCAAGAATGTTTGTCAATGGTAGCAATGGCAGATAAAATTAATGCAGATGAGATAGATATTTTAGTTGATTTAGATAGTTTAACTTCCTATGGTGGTTGCGCCATTTTAGCCTTGAAACCTGCACCCATTCAAATTAGTTGGTTAGGGTATGATGGGACTGGTTTTCCCACAGTAGATTATTTTATGGCTGATCACTATGTTCTACCAGAATCAGCACAGGATTATTACACAGAAAAAATTTGGCGACTGCCTGAAAATTATATTGGTATTGATGGTTTTACTATAGGAACACCAACTCTCACCAGAGAATCTTTAGATATTCCTGAAGATGGGATTATTTATTTTAGTTCTCAAACGGGATTAAAACGTAATCCTCAGAATATCCGATTGCAATTACAAATTCTTAAACAAGTACCTAATAGTTATTTTCTCCTCAAAAGTCATCGAACTAATTATCAAGATTTACAAGATTTTATCGCCCCAATTGCGGAAGCAGAAGGAGTTGATTTAAAACAGTTAAGATTTTTACCTTCTGCACCGTTAGATACAGAACATCGTGCTAATTTAGCTATTGCGGATGTTGTCTTAGATACCTATCCTTACAACGGTGCAACCACAACCCTAGAAACATTATGGATGGGAATACCTATAGTTACCAGAGTGGGAGAACAATTTGCAGCCCGTAATAGTTATACAATGATGATGAATGTGGGTGTAACTGAAGGAATAGCTTGGAGTGATGAAGAGTATGTAGAGTGGGGTGTAAGGTTGGGTAAGGATGAAAAATTAAGACAAGAAATAGTATGGAAACTACGAAAATCAAGACAAACATCTCCCCTCTGGAATGGTAAGAAATTTGCGCGGGAAATGGAGAAAGCTTATTTACAGATGTGGCAAATATATTTTTCTGGAGATGTCTATTGTTCTAGTTCATCCTGTCAATCCTTAAATCCTGTCAATCCTTAAATCCTGGATATCCTGATTCAGACAATAAAGTTTTTATGTAAGTATTCGCTTACATTTTTATTGTTTATAACCAGATCCCAGAATTATTTAATAAGTCCGGGATCTATTGATTTTTACTCTAAACCATTAATATCAACACCTGAATTTTTCAACAAATCCCTTAACCTTGCTATTTCTAATTCTGCATCATCCGCACGTTGTTTTTCCTGTTCAGCACGTTGTTTTTCCTGTTCAGCACGTTGTTTTTCCTGTTCAGCACGTTGTTTTTCCTGTTCACTAACTTCTTTATCTGTTAACAGCAACTCACCATCTAAAGTTTCCCACCGCAACCAAACCGTATCCACACCTCTATACACACCTTGCCAACACACTAAAGCTAATTGCAATTTCTTACTAATATAGCGATTTTTATCATCACGGGTTAGAGGTTGATATACTCCCTCAACAATAGCAAAACCCGCCCAATCATCAGGATTAAAAGGATCATACCAGAAATACTCCGGTACTCGCATCCGGTCTTGATAAACTAATTTTTTCTTAGTTTTATCATAATTAGCAGTGCTTTCTGATAATAACTCTATCACCACATCAGGGGTTTTTCCTTCTTCCCAAACTACCCAGCTTTTTCTTTCCTGTTGTGATACATCTAAAACACAGAAAAAATCAGGACCTTTATAATCATATTTTTTCACTTGGTAGGGACTAAAATAAACAAACATATTCCCTGCGGCAAAACCATCTTGACGTTTTTCTAACCAAGGGTAGATGGTTTCCAAAAGTAAATCCATTTGGTATTTATGTCGCAGAGTTTCCATAACGTCATCGTCATCACAGGGGAGATCATGTTGGGTGGGAAAATTAATCAGTTGTTCTTCTGAGTTGGAAATTGTTTCTTCTGTGGTGAATGGGAGCATAATTTTATTCACTCCTATTTTATCTGTTATTGATTAATCATATCCGCCAAAGGTTTAGGGACTTACCTTGTAGGGGCGAAGCATTCGGGTGATAACCTATTGCTGAAACCAGTTCATATTCTGTCCGAATGCTATACGCCCTTACGATTAATGCATCGGTGTTCTAGCAGTCTATTTACTCATCTAATTCTATTCCCAATTGTCGCAATTTAGCCGCTAATTTATCCGCCCGTTGTTTTTCTTGTTCAGCCCGTTGTTTTTCTTGTTCAGCCCGTTGTTTTTCCTGTTCCGCCCGTTGTTTTTCCTGTTCCGCCCGTTGTTTTTCCTGTTCAGCTTGTTCTTCTCCTGTTAACAATAAATTACCATCTAAATCCCACCATCTTAACCAAGGTAACTCTACATTTTTATATGTTCCTTGCCAAATACCCAACTCTACACCCATTTTTTGAATTAGATAACGACCCCTTTCATTAGGTGACATTAAATAATACTTTCCCTCAACTAAATGATATAATTCCAATGATGCTTTCTGCACTTCATAAATTCCATAAAAAGGTACTCTAATCGCTTTTTCATACACCCAAAATTTACCTAAATATGGCGTTTCATCCCTTTCTTCAGCACCATTACCTGAGACAAATTCAATCACAATTAAAGGAGCGACAAATTCTTGCCATAACACATAAGAACGGCGCATTTGTCCATTTAAAGTTGGCGGTACATCAGGAACATAAAACCAATCTGGTGCTTCTGCTCCTTTTTGTGGTGGCTCAGTAATACGCCAATAAATACCGCTATCTTGACCTATACAAAATTGTTTATCTGGATGAATTTCCTGTAATCTTGACCAAATAGATTCTGTTAATAAAATACTTTGAGGATGTTCTTGAAAATTTTTCACAAAAGTTCCATCTTCACAGGGTAATTGAGTATGGTCTGGTAATTGGGTGGGTAGATCAGTTGGCAGATCAAGTTTCATATCAAGTTTCACAGTGTCCATAATTTCCCATTGTGTAGGTTTGTGTTAGCTAGGATAGGTTATGGCATGGCATTCACCTGAGTTTATTGTAAACAATTCAATATTAGGGCAAATATTAGGGCGGGCAGGGATGCCCACCTCACAAGAGTTAAACTTGTTTAGTTCATAAAATTTAAATGCGTAATAGCTCACTTATTTAGCCGCTTGATTATTTCCCTCTGCTCTATTTTTCACATCCGCCAACACAGTCTGGTAATCCTCCCGATCAGGATGCAACTTCACCAAACGTTCCATCAGAGCGATCGCTCCCTGATTATCCCCCATCTGTAACTTCATCACTGACAACTTCTCCAAAGCAACTTGATTATTAGGTTCACGCTGCAAAACCAACTCATAACCCTTAATTTGTTTCTCTAACCCAGTCTCAGCAGATTCAACCACCGATTGCTGCGGTTGTTGCCAAGCCCGTTGAATCGTACTAAACCCCCCAAACAATATAGAACCACCGAAGCCCAATAAAGAAATATATGTAACAATTCTTTGCTTTCTTGCAATTTGCTGACGACGTTTTTCTAAGTAATCACTACCAGAACTAGCCATGTATCAATACTTGCTGCGGTAAACACAGAAAAACAGCAATCTTCCTCTCCTATTTATGAGATTACCCACAAACCCCAAGAAAATATCACAGCCTCCTGTGCCTCCTGCCTTTAGTCGTAATTACCGTACAAAACCAAATTTTTAGCAATTTCCCAGAATCATTTATGATATACTCTAGAAGTTAAGACTAGCTTCGCCAAACTATAGGACTCGCGCACCAGTAAAAAATGCCAACTGGAAAGCAGTTTTAACTAAGTATTCACACAAATAAAATTTGAACCACATCGAGGTTATGACTCAGCAAGTGATTCACCCTATGGTGAAATTGCAGCGCAATGTGCAATCACTCGTAGAATCCAGTATTATCAAGCCCAGCGATAGCATCTGGAAAATTGCCTTCCTCTACGGCAATGAATGGCAACACTGGAAACAAGAACTCCTGGACTTTGGCTTTAGTATGCAAGATCCCATTGGTGATCTATTAGCAGTAGAAACTTGGGACGAAGATTAGGGACTGGGGACTGGTGACTGGGGACTGGTGACTGGGAAAAGAATTTCACGTAATTACCAATTACCAATTACCCATTACCCATTACCCAATCACTAACAAGCCATCAAAGCCTTAGCCAACTCCTTAGCACTTTGAAAGCGATCGCGTGGTAAAGCTTCCGTCACCCGTTCAATAATTTCGCGGAGTTGAGGAGTAATTGTCGGCACATTTTTCACATCAAAACAAACACCACGTCCCCTGTGGCGGATAAAATTTACAGGATTTTGCCCAGTCAGTAAAAAAATCAGCGTTGGACCGATAGCATACAAATCCGATTGTGTCAATGGTTGTCCTCGTTCCTGCTCAGGAGCGCAATAACCTTCAGCGCCGATCCTCGTCCCTGGTGCAGTGCCAATTTCCTTCACAGCACCAAAATCCAACACCACAATTTGATTATTAGCATTTCTTACCATCAAATTAGCAGGTTTAATATCCCGGTGAATCAGAGGTGGATCTTGGTTATGGAGATAATCTAAAATATCGCAAGTCTGAATCATCCAAGCGATCGCCTGATGAGGAGTCACAGGACCAGTAGTATATACACGCTTTTCCAAATCCTGTCCGTGAATTAACTCCATTGCCAAGTAGTTTTTCCTATCTTCGGCAAAAAAATCATAATATTTGGGAATTCCTCGATAATTAAGACATTTCAGAGTTTTCGCTTCTCGTTCAAACAACTCCTGCGCTTTAGCAATTTTAGCCATATCCGCATTCATCTGCTTTAACACCAACAGTTGAGGAACACCTGTAATTACACCTGTAGCATCCCAAGCTAGGTAAGTAGTACCCATACCACCCTGTCCCAGTGTGCGTAAGACCTGATAATGGCGAATTCGCTTGATCACAGTTAGCGGTTGACCACAGTGAACACAAAATATATTATTTGGGGAATTTCCTTCGTGATTGCAATGGGAAACTGCAACTTTCTCAATTTCCTGGTGTATTGGTTGCCAAGGTGAAACCGTCAGTTCCGGTATATCCTCAAGTTGGAATTTGAGTATAGGTCCTCCCTGTGCTAGTTGCAGGAGAGAATTATCGGATAACGTACTTTTTGTTACCAGAACACCATTAAGAAAAGTACCATTTGTCCCTTGACTAATTACCTGCCAAGCATCACTGCTGCTGCCAGCACTCAATTGTTGAAGTTGCAGATGATACCGAGAAACTAAACTATCATTGAGTACAACATGATTATCCACCGCGCGACCAATGCGAATCACAGAGGAACCCTGAAAACTCCACTGTTTAAGCGGCGTTTTATTTTTCGTGTCTAACAGGGTCAGTGTTACCACAATCAAAATTTATAATTCATAATTATTTATCTATCAGAAAAGAGAACTACTTGTAAAGACATGGCCTATCAACCTCATTTCCATTCTATGTCAACTTTGCCGATAGGGTTAACAGCTAGTTAGCATGAGTTAGCTTGTTTGTATCGGAGAAACCTTAACCCGAATCAATATAGCCGTAATATTGTCGTGACCATTGTATTCATTTGCTAGATCAACCAAGTCGCTCAGACCTGATTCCAAATTTGTACTCGAACTGAGCAACGGTGTGAGGTGAGTCTGCCAATTAGTTTCCAATAAATCATTATCTGATAACCCATCGGAAACCAACAACAGCAAACAATCTTCATGAATCTCAAAGAAATTGATATCAGGATGGACAAAATCGGCATCTCGTGGACCCAAAGCTTGAGTCAGTTGGTAGGCATCTGGACGAGCATAAGCTACACTGGGAGATAATCCTTTAGCAATTTCCCGTTGACCCACTTCATGGTCTACAGTCATTTGTTCTAGACCGCCCTTGGGTGTGAGGCGATAAAGACGACTATCTCCCAGATGGGCAACTGCTAACTTAGTGTTTTGCATCAATAACATCACCAAAGTTGTACCCATGCGCCCCACACCAGAACGCAGTCCTTGTTGATTGAGATCATAAATCGTTTGATTAGCTAACAAAACCGCTGCTTCGATCATTTCAGATGTTGGTAGTTCCTCCCCAACCCACTTTTCTTGAAAGTATTTTCGCAAAGTAGTTACAGCCAACTCACTGGCCACCTCACCTCCAGCGTGTCCCCCCATACCATCACAGAGAATATACAAACCCCTAGCTTGCAAATGGCGATTTCCAGGTACATCCAGCTTTTGCTGCTTGGTTTCAATGGCAAAATAATCTTCGTTGTGATCACGTTGACGACCGACATCAGTGCGTCCTACATCTTCCACACTCCTTAATTGCATTGGCAAGATAATTGTCGGTGCATCTTCATTTCTTTCCTCATCCTGACAATTATCATCTTGCAACAAAGTTGGCGCAGAAGTATATTTTGTCTCTGTAGAAGCAAGACCAGAGTTAGAAGGTGATTGTAGTTCTGTGGATATTTCCTCCAAATGCGATCGCAATTCTTCCCCAGTTGCAATCTTACCAGCTTCTAAATCATCCAAAATTTCCACAAGAGAGGCAATATGAGTATGTTGAGACTGTAGACATAAATTGCGCCAAACCCTTCCCAAAGACTTGATAGTTAAAGGCCGCTCGCCATCAGTAGGCAAATTTTTAGTAGGTGTTTCCAGATCCAACCGTTGCAACCCCAGTGTTTGGTCTTCATCTAGTCGCAGATTTGATAACTTCAACAAACTTTGACGACAATTCACTGGTTTCAGTATCTCCCAAAGTTGGATCATCTGATAACACCAGTGTAAAATCTGTAGTGGATGGGTGGCTGGATCTTGCCACGCCTTCAGTAACAACTGCCAATGGGAACGGTCTTCAATCAGTACCACCTGCATATTATCTTGTTGCCAAGCATCGTGAATTATGGGTATTCCCGGTGACATTTCCTGTTGTAATGCCACATAAGCTTGAGCCAAACTAGGAATGCCAATTACACTCACCGATGGCACAATCAAACCCTGTGGTTGATGTTCCAGCATCGCCTCAATAGGTGAAATGTGAAAGGGTTGGCAATCTAAAACTTTGACTTTATACTCAGTACCACCCGCTATCACTTCCGGTTCTGGTAAAGGTTCTAATAATTGATAGCGTTGTCCCCGATCTAAAAATGAGCCTACCGCAAATTGTAGACGGGTGTTTGTGTTACCTATATCTGGTGTTAATTTTTCTTCCCCAAATTCGGAAAAGACGACAGATGTTTCTTGGGTAATCATTGCCCACCAAATCGTGCCACATTCTGCACCACACTTGTGACAGTATTGATTATTTAAAAGGACTTCTGCCCCACATTCAGGACAAGTCTTATAAGTTAAAGACGTGCCACAACTTTGACAAAACTTATTGTCATTGGGATTTTCAAATTGACATTGCGGGCAAATGAGCATAGTAGAAATTCCTTGCTTTTTCTTCTAAGATGCTTCTAGCTACTAAATCTATAACGTCTCTACTGGGATAAAATCTATCCACAATTACTAACTTACTGCCATATAGTTGTGTTTTATATTCTAGTATGACTTTTGACTTTTGACTTTTGACTTTTGACTTCCGCGAAGCGGTACTAGTTGTCTTCTAAATTCATAAAAGCCCATATCTGATATAGCTTTTGATAATTTCCCATTAGCTAACATCTCGGATACAGTCAAATCCTCTATCCCTATCACCGCGTGGTTTTTGCTAATATAGGGGATGCGGAATAAACCAAAAAGGCTCATAAAAAAGACGGTAGGTGCTTTCGTTATAGAGTCTTGAGTCTGAAAAACCTTGCACTTTTATGGGCAGCCAGAAATAAAAAAATGTCTTTAATTCTCCTCCTGACTCCTATTCCCATGACTTACGTCACGCTGCGCGAACACGAAAAGACTTTCTCAGCAACCCCTAATATAGGTCGTGATTTTATGTAATGTATCTTTTCTATAGCGTTTCCCAGTCTCATGAGGTACACCCTAATTTATTTACTGTTACCAATTCCTAATTCCTAATTCCCAATTCCCTAAGATAAAAAAATCTGTACCTCACTAACTTGGTAAATGCTGTAATGTTGGCTATTTTTTGGTGTAATCTCGCTAATTCGATAACTCTTAAAGTCTTACATGATAAGAAATAATGGGCAATTAATAATTAAGAATATCTATTACTAATTACCCATTTCTCATTACCCATTACTAATCTCTAGATTAGCAAAAGTAGTTGATTACTGTATTATCTCATGTTGGAAGTTTTGCTTAAATTATCACTGAGTCATGTAATGATATTTTCTCTAATAAAGGTAATAAAGGTAGTAAATACCACTATAGCCGAGAATATAAATGTAATCTGAAATACAATTTATACAGCGAAAAGCTTAACAAAATCTAAAGAAAAATATTTTGTGACTTAAAATACAGTTTTTCTTTTTCTGTGGCGGTTGAATACAAAAACAACCTATTTGAAAACAAAAGGATAAATATACTTGTCTCAAAGATTAAAGTACGGGGATCACTAAGAATGAAAACAAAAGTTACAGGAAAAGTAAATTTATATATCTAAAGTGTGACGAATAAAAATAAGAAGACTAAGATAATGAATAAGGATAAGTACCTGGGCAAAATTAATTTAACATTTTTGGAACAAACAAAAATCTCTGTATTCCTTATCTGTATCTGTTCCCTGTTAATAGTTCCCTGTTCCCTCTCCCAAATATAAAATTTATTTTGCACGACTACTTACGTGAAATTTTTAAATTGTTAAATTTGTTAAAAAAGAGCCGCCTCTGTGGCTATAAATCTTGACTGGCTAGAGTTACGGATTTTTACCAACATTATTTAATCCAGGGGTTTTAAAATGCAAGTTTTACAAAAAATTCATTGCCCAAATTGCGGCAGTACAGCTGAACGTCACTTTATTGCTGAGAGTCAAGTCACCAGAACCCAATGCCCAACCTGTGATTACCTGATGATTAGCTGCACTCGCACTGGTAGGGTTATTGAGGCTTATGCACCAGGTATTTATGCTAAAAAATAGTGATTGGTGATTGGTGATTGGTGATTGGTGATTGGGTAGTAATTTATAATTATGAATTATGAATTATGAATTATGAATTACCAATTACCTTTTATTTCTTCTCAGTTGTCCACAAGCTGCGTCTGCTTCTAAACCGCGAGAATATCTGACACTCACAGCAATGTTTTGTTGTTGGAGAACATTAACAAAAGCTTGTATTCTATCGCGGTTTGGTCTTTTATAATCTACTTCCTCGATAGGGTTGTAAGGAATTAAATTCACATGACTTTGAAAACCGCGCAGACGTTTTGATAATTCTAAAGCGTGTTCTGGTAAGTCATTTACTCCCGCTAAAAGGATATATTCAAAAGTTACTCTGCGTCCGGTTATTTCTACATATTCTCGACATTCTGCGAGTAAGTCTTCGATGGGGTAGGGTTTAGCACTGGGAATAATTTGCTCTCTTAATGTTTGGTTTGGTGCATGAAGACTGACAGCGAGGGTAATTTGAAAATGGTGTTCGGCTAATTGACGAATGCGATCGCGAATACCTACAGTAGAAACAGTGAGCGATCGCGCTCCTATTCCCACATCTTGATTTAAAGATTTCAAAGCCAAAATTACATTTTCCGTATTCAACAACGGTTCACCCATCCCCATAAACACCACATTACTCACCCGTTGCTGAAAATCTTCCTGTACAGTTAAAACTTGATCCACAATTTCTGCACGACTCAGATTACGTTTAAAACCTCCTTTCCCCGTCGCACAAAAATCACAGGCCATTGGACAACCAACTTGAGTAGAAACACAAACCGTTAACCGCTTATCACTGGGAATACCAACAGTTTCAATAATTTCTCCATCTGCTAATTTCAACAGATATTTTACCGTATCATCAGCAGCAACAGAACGATAATGTAGAGATGAACGACCTATAGGAATATCTATAACTTTTTCTCGCCAACTTTTAGGAAATACAGAAACATCTGCTAAATTACGCACACCTTTATCATATATCCAATTATGTAGTTGTTTCCCCCGGTATCCAGGTTGTCCTTGTTCTTGAACCCAAGCGGTTAACTCAGCTACCGAAGCACCGAGAAGAGGGGAAACAAGTTCAGAGTTTGCAGTGGTAGAGTTTGTAGAGTTAGTGGAATTTACCAGAGATACCAGGGGTGTAGCAGACATAAAAAAACCATAATTTGATTCTATATCTCTATCCTACACCCATGCTCTCAACTTGTGTTGCTTTTCTGACGCGAATTAATAGGAATTTGAATAATAAATTCTGTACCCATTCCCGGTTCAGACAAGCACTCTATTCTCCCACTATGTTTGTCTACGATAATTTGATAACTAATTGATAAACCTAAACCTGTACCTTCACCAACAGGTTTAGTTGTGAAAAAAGGATCAAATATCCGTTGTTTAATTTCTGGATTAATTCCCATTGCATTATCTTTAATGGAAATTTTCACCCAATCATTATTAATGATAGCTGTACTAATTTTAATTTGACTAAAATACAATTCTTTTTCCGCTTTTGATAAACTCTGCTCATGTTGATATAAAGCATCAATCGCATTACTGATAATATTCATAAACACCTGATTTAGCTGCGAAGCGTAACAGATAACTAAAGGTAACTTACCATAATCTTTAATAACTATATTTTGTGCATAACCTAACTTTTCCTTAAACCGGGGTTGCAACAGCATTAATGTACTTTCAATCCCCTCATGGATATCTACAAACTTCATTTCTGATTCATCTAAACGGGAAAAATTACGTAATCCTAGAACAATGTTGCGGATACGATCTGCACCTACAGACATTGAACTGAGTATTTTTGGTAAGTCTACAATCAAAAAATCTAAATCTATTTCTGCCATCTTTTGTTGCAATAAAGATGTAGGTTGGGGATACTCTTGTTTATAAAGATTGAGCAAATTTATCAAAGCTTCAATATAGTTTTGAGCATGATCGATATTACCATAGATAAAATTTACAGGATTATTAATTTCATGGGCAATACCAGCAACTAATTGTCCTAAACTAGACATTTTTTCCGTTTGAATTAATTGCAGTTGTGTAAATTGTAATTCCCGCAGTGTTTTTTCTAAGTGCAGATTTTTTTCATTTAATTCCTGAGTTCTATTGGCAACTTTTTCTTCTAATTTACCATAGAGTTGGGCATTTTCTAAGGAAATAGCTGCTTGGGAAGATAAAAGTTTTAATACTTTCAGTCTTTCCGGGGTAAATGCACCTACTGTTAAATCATTTTCTAAATAGATAATGCCGATAACTTTACCTTGATTGCAAATAGGATTGCAGAGAATAGATTTAGGTTGATATTTAATAATATAAGGATCAACAGCAAATGTTTTTTCATTAGTAGCATCATTAATCAAGATGTCTTTTTGAGTATTCAAAACATAATTGATAACGCTTAATGGTAAGTTTTGATGCTCACTGAATTGTGTAAAGTTTAACTCAACTTTTTGGTTTTCTCGATATTGTGGTACAACAAATAAGTTGCCTTCTTGCTGTAAAATAAAAACAGCTTTTTTTGCTCCTGTATTTTCTACAATTACATCCAGTAAAGTATGTAGTAATTTTTCTATCTTAATTTCCGAAGAAATGGCTAGAGATGCTTTAGTAACTGTTTCTAAATCTAAAATTGCTGATACACTGCTATTGCTAGAATCAGATATAAGCTTACTAATCAAATTAGGTTCTTCACTGTCTATTGCTTTTTGCTTGAGAATAGGAATAAGTAGCTGAGGATAGGTTATTTCTAAATCTTCTACTTTAGCTTTAGCACCCCAATTAACATAACAATAATAAGCATCTATTAAGTAAGTTTGAGCAATTTTTATTTTACCAGATTCCAGATAAAATTGAGCAGCTAATTCATTCGCAATTGCTTCTTCTTGGATATATTTATTTTCCTTTGCTCCAGCAATTGCTTGATCATAAAGTTCCATCGCTTGCCAATTATTACCCAAAACTCTTTCTATTTCTGCTGCCACTAAATCATACTTATGCTGATAGTTTTGCGGTGCATGATTAGCCCAAAATTGCATTTGTTTTTGATTGGCTAAAACAGTTTTTAAACTTGTCTTTTGTTCGCTTATAGATTGATTTGGATATTCAGCCAAAAGAGATAAAGAGTAGTATAAATTATGGTAACTTACAGTAATTTGTCCAACAACATACTTTAAATATTCCTGTCCTTTAAACGCACTTTCAAGGGATTTTTCAGTATTTCTAAAAAAATAAAAAAATATACTTTTTGCTAAATACAAAGAAAACAATGTTGTAGAGCTGTTGGTCTCTAATAAAAGTGGTAATAATACAGATTCATTAAATGAATTACCACTAAAATCCGATTTCTTAATATTATTGCTATCTAAAAAATTCAACACAAACTGTTTCCAGACTTGGTGAACAGGAACAGTTCCCTCTTGCTTGAAATTACACATTAAATGTATATATGTTTCGAGATGCTGAAATATAGATGCTAAATTTTCTCCATTTAATATCATATTTATATTGTACATAGCGGAAGCATAACCAGCATATTCTAAATCTCCCACTTCTATACCACAATTTATAGATTCCAGTAAACTATCTATTGTTTTATCAACATGATTTTTCCAAAAATTAATATTAGCATTCCACATTACCAAAACTCTACATTTGATTTCTTTGGCATCCAATTTATCCAATAAATTCAAAGCCAATTTACCATAGCGGTATCCAGTATCAATATCTAAGAAAAATCCACATAATATTACACCATAATTCACATACCCATGAGCAGAACTTGAACAATTACCATATTTAACCGATAAATGTATCATTGTAAAAATAATTGCTGGAAATAATGCCGGATCAACAAAATAACTAGCAGCAGTCATGTTAGCTAAAATCCGCATCGCTGCAATTTTATCCGGTGCAGTCATCACAGGTAAATTGATTAAATCATCAACATTTAAGTTTTCTGGTGGTTCTTTTTCTAAGTTAACTCCCAACAAATTGGTAATATTTAAACCTGTTTCAATGGCTAATTGGATTTGTACCTGAGCCATATATATTTGCATTTCTGCTTCATATACTTTCACTTGATCAAGTAAACTATGTGCATGGTTTTTGACTATTTTTATATAGGTTTGTGCTTGATCAAAATTAATGTTTAAAAATTCGGCTTCGACAGCTTCTACATAAAGATTTAAAGTCAAATCATACTGATTTTGCCAACTATCTATTGCTAACAGTTCTAAACCCATTCTTAAATATATCACAGCGGCTTCATAAGCTGTAGACAACTTAGCTTTTTGCCCTGCAATTAAGTTGAGTTTAGCTAATTCATATTTATCTAATTCATTAGTAATTAATTCAACACTAATATTAAGCTGGTTGACTATTTCAAATATTCTTTCTTCTAGTTCCCCAGAATCAGTATTTTTTAAAATTAATTTGCCGATTTTCAGGTGTGTTGCTTGTTTCTCCGCATCAGGAATCAAGAAATAAGCAGCTTGTTGTACTCTGTCATGGAGAAACTTATATTTAACTGTCAGTCTTTCCAAATTATTTAATTTTAATTCCGCAGCAGATAAGGAAATAACATCTATACTATCTGCACTATCTACATAAAATTTATAACTTTCATCTTGTGGTAAAATCAAACCTTGTTTCAAAGCATTCCATAAATTTGTAGCTATTTTTAATTGTGATTTTTCACAGACGATAGATAAAGTATATAAATCAAATTGATTACCTATACAAGCTGCAATTTTCAAGATGTTTTGTGTATCAACTGGTAATTTTTTGATTTGCGTTCCTAAAAACTCTACAATATCATCATTTTGATATAAAGCCTTAGCTGCATAAATATCACACTGCCAATAACCAAGATTAAAATTAAAACTAATCAACCCATCCTCATACATGGATTTCATAAATTGATTAGTAAAAAATGGGTTTCCTTGGGTTTTGATTAACAGTAATTCAGTGAGAGATTCTGTTTCAGATTCTGGACAATATAAAGTATCTACTATTAGTTGATTTAAGTGTGATTTATCTAAAGGCTGTAGGTTTATTTGATTAAATATAACATCTGCTTTGCTAATATTATCTAAGGTGATTATTAAAGGATGTCCAGTATAGACTTCATTATCTCGATATGCACCAATTAACAATAAATATTGAGTATCTGTTTCACTAATTAATAATTCTATTAACTTCAAAGAAGCTGCATCAGCCCATTGTAAATCATCTAAAAAAATTACTAATGGATGTTCTTTTGTGGCAAATATTTGAATAAATTTACCAAAGAGAAAATTAAAGCGATTTTGAGCAGCACTACCTGTAAGTTCTGGGACATCAGGTTGCTTACCAATCATATTTTCTAGTTCGGGAATGACATCAATGATAACTTGTCCTTGTTCTCCCAGTACGGATAGAATATGATTTTTCCATTCTTGTAACTTGTCGGTACTTTCGGTTAAAAGTTGCTGTAATAAACTCTGCAATGCTTTTACTAAAGCCGACAAAGGAATATTGCGTTGAAATTGATCATATTTCCCAGAAATAAAATAACCTTTTTGACGGATAATAGGTTTATGAATTTCATTAATAACCGCAGTTTTACCAATACCAGAAAAACCAGCTACTAAGATTAATTCTTTATTGCCATTACTGACTCTTTCAAAAGCATCCAATAAAGTAATAATCTCATTTTCTCTACCATAAATTTTATCAGAAATTATAAATCTGTCGGCTATATCTCTTTGTCCTAAATCAAAATTAGAAATTGCACCTTGATTTAATAACATTTGTTGACAGATTTCTAAATCATATCTAATTCCCCTGGCTGTTTGATATCTTTCCTCTGGTGTTTTTGCCATTAATTTCAGAATGATATCTGCTACAATCTCAGGAATTTGGGGATTAATTTCCCTGGGATGTTCAGGAGTTTTCGCCAGATGACAATGCACCAACTCTAAAGGATTATTACTCATAAAAGGTAATTGTCCTGTGAGTAATTCATACAATGTCACACCCAAAGAATAAAAATCCGTCCGGTAGTCTATCCCGCGATTCATTCTTCCCGTTTGTTCTGGTGACATATAGGGAAGCGTTCCTTCTAATACATTTAGGTTTTTAATTTCAGCAACTTCTTTAGGTAAAAGACAAGAAATACTAAAATCTATGAGTTTAATTTTCTTTGTTTGTGGATTAATAATAATATTTTTGGGCTTGATATCTTTATGAATAATTTTATTTTGATATAGATATTCTAACGCCTCAACAATGGAAATAGAAATATGGAAAAACCAATCTAATGTTAATGGTTGCCACTTAGCATATTGATGAAGAGATATGCCGTCAATATCTTCTAAAATCAGAGCATAACTATTACCATAAGTTTCTAAAACATAGGATTTGATAATATTCGGATGTTCTATTTCTTGGGTAATTGTGAACTGATTTTTTAAGGATATCAATTCGTGCAATTGGGGATATTGTGCGTTTAAAGTTTTGATGATGACTGGAGTTTGAGTCTTTTCTTGCTCACCACGATATACAGTCGTTCTAGTGCTAACATGAATGACTTCTGTGATGCGATAACCAGGAATAGTGATAGCAGAGATATTACTCTTGCTCATAACTCATTATTTGATAAATAGGGAATAGTTAGGTTTATTTATTTAGACATCAACTAAATGCTTTAGACAACTTTTGTAGAGACGCTTCATGGAACATCTCTAGATTATTTGTCCCCAGATGTCTATTTAATCTGAAATTTATTAGCTGATAGCTGATAGCTGATAGCTGAATGCTTAAAAAACATTAACCAAAGGTTGTACTATTCCAACCCCACATAAAACCCTTAGCGTCAGCAAATTCTATATAAATTCTATTTGTAGGAACACCCAAGCAAAAGTTAATTTCCTGGCAAAATTCCTGACTCATAGCTAAAGTTTGTTCAGGTTTCATTGTGCCAACACTTTTAATTTCAATATAGCAAACTGGCTCTGTAGTTCCCGCAAAAGTCATGGGTACTTCAGGTTCAAAAGCTGTCATGACATAAGATTCAGGTTTACCTGTATGTTTAGCTAACTTCGCTGATAAACCTTTGAGCATGGACTCAATTTTAGCTTTTTCTGGAGCAGATACAGAAGTTTGGACTTTGATTAATGGCATAATCAACAATTCAAAATTTAAAATTACAAAAAAACCAAATAATTGCCGGAATAATCTTAATGAATTTTCAAATCTTCATTAAAATTTGAGAATTGCCATCCTGAGAAGGTAGCAATGATTCTCCTAATTTTACTTTGTTTTCTGCATTCAGTGATGAGATGAACGAAACAAATGATTATGTTGTGGATGGTATAAACGAGAACGACTTGTTACTGGTAAGAGGGCAGGACTAATGATATAAAGTGTAGTTCGCAGTAATTGTTCTTGTTGAGTACATTCTGCCATTTTGTCAAGAGGAACAACCCGGATTTTTTCATCAGGCCACCCGATACGAAAGCAAATAGCGACTTGGGTTTGTGGTGGGTAATGTTCCAAGAGTTGAGCTTGGGCATTGGCAACATGACGCGCACTCAGGTATAAACACAAACTAGCTTGATGTGCAGCCAAACTAGCCAATTCCTCTCTGGCTGGTACTTCTGTGCGTCCACTGATGCGGGTGAGGATAATACTTTGTACCAAATTAGGCACTGTTAACTCTATCTTGAGTTTAGCGGCCGCAGCTTGAAAAGCACTAATACCAGGGATAACTTCAAAAGGAATATTCGCCTCCGTCAAAAGCTGCATTTGCTCATGGATAGCACTGTAGAGACTAGGATCACCAGAATGAAGACGCACCACAGACTTATGCGATCGCACCGCTTTCACCATGATCGGTAAAATCTCTTCTAAAGTCTTATTCGCCGTTTTAATAATCTCGGCATCTTGCCGACAAATATCTAAAATCTGTTCTGGAATTAAAGAATCAGCAAATAAAATTACATCAGCCCTAGAGAGGAGTTTTTGCGCCTTAACCGTTAATAAATCTGGATCTCCTGGTCCTGCTCCCACAATATACACTGCTGATTCTAAGGGAGGAATCAAACTTGCATCACTCATATCATTCGTACATTCACTCATAAAAACCTACACAACTATTCCCAAAAAAATTTTTTTGGCATTTCTTGACTACCCTTCCGGATCAACGCTCCTAGCCTAGTAGAGAGATATGGTAGATGCACCCTGGTTAAGCCCTAGAGAAAACTCTGGGGCATTTTTTATTTTTGGGCAGGACCAGGAAGACAAGGAGGGAAGGTAGACAAGGAAGATTTGATACGCACAACAGTATTTTAACGGACTTTTTTGGTTACCAAGAGCATCTGATTTTGTACGGTTTTCCTCCCTTGTCCACTGTCCTTCCAAGTCATCCAAGTCTTGCCCTCACGACAATGTAAAAAACCTACCCCTGTGAGGGGGCGGGGGCGGGGTGCAGGGGAGAGGTATTTTCCCCCTTGCTCCCTGCTAGAAAGCTCCTTGTCCTCTTCATTTCCCCAGTCACTAATCACCAATCACCAGTCACCCCATCACCTTTAGAGGAAGAAACAACATCAGGTAAAGGGCGTTTGAATAAATAAAGCCAAGCTAAACCAGCTAAACCTAAAGAAATTCCCGTTAAACTAACTATTTGTGCAATCCTGAGTAGACCTAGCATCAAGCTATCTGTGCGTAAGCCTTCAATCCAAAATCGTCCTAAGCTGTAAGCTACCCAGTAAACGAGAAATAATGTCCCTACCTTTAGGCGTGGTTTGCCAGATAAAGCGCGAAAAAATAAAGTTAGCAGCAGGGCAAAACCCAATAAATTCCACAGAGATTCATAGAGAAAAGTGGGATGGAAATATTCAAAATTAGCCAAGTTGGGGGGACGACGATCCAAGGGAATATACAGCTTCCAGGGTAAATCCGTTGGTCTGCCAAAAGCTTCAGAATTGAAGAAATTACCCCAACGTCCAATCGCTTGCCCTAAAATCAGCGAAGGCGCTACTAAATCTGCTAATTGCCAAAAAGATATCTTTTTGACTT
This sequence comes from Sphaerospermopsis sp. FACHB-1194, assembly GCF_014696235.1. Taxonomy (NCBI): domain Bacteria; kingdom Bacillati; phylum Cyanobacteriota; class Cyanophyceae; order Nostocales; family Aphanizomenonaceae; genus Sphaerospermopsis; species Sphaerospermopsis sp. FACHB-1194. The sequence goes on from NZ_JACJPU010000003.1 coordinate 27,448, forward strand.
TGGCAAAGATTAATGCCGCTATGACACCACCAATAATTGCTCCATGAATGGCAATACCTCCCTGCCAAATGGCTATAATCCTCTCTGGATGCTGGGAATATTCTGACCATTGAAATAAAACATAATATAGCCTAGCTGCGGGAATAGCCCCAATTACCAGCCAAATCGACAAATCACTAATTAACTCAGGATTAACATGACGACGCTTTGCCAGATATTGCGAAAGACTAACGCCAATTAACACGGCTGAGGCAATCAACAAGCCATACCAGCGAATAATCACTGGACCAAGTTCAAATATAATTGGTCCTGGAGAAGTAAATTGAAATCCCAAGAGCAAAGCAGAAAAATCCAGTGCCATGCAAAATTACCTAAAAAAGTTGATTGACTACTGCTATTTTCTCGACCTCAACATCATAAGCTGGACTGGGGACTGGTGACTGGGGACTGGGGACTGGTGACTGGTGACTGGTGACTGGTGACTGGGGACTGGGGACTGGTGACTGGTGACTGGGGACTGGGGACTGGGGACTGGTGACTGGTGACTGGGGACTGGGGACTGGTGACTGGGGACTGGGGACTGGGGACTGGTGACTGGGGACTGGGGACTGGTGACTGGGGACTGGTGACTGGTGACTGGGTAATCACTTTTATGTTTTTTAATCAGCTATTCCCTATTCCCTATTCCCTATTCCCTGTATGTCGCTATAATTACCTAAAGCTGTTTAATTTACATAAATGATTGCTATTTATCCGGGGAGCTTTGACCCTATTACATTGGGACACCTTGATATCATTCAGCGCGGTAGTCGGCTGTTTGACGAGGTAATAGTGGCTGTATTGCGAAATCCTAACAAAATACCACTTTTTCCGGTGCAACAACGGATAGAACAAATTCGTCTGGCTACAAAACATTTACCGAATGTGGAGGTAGACAGTTTTGATGGACTTACCGTTAACTATGCCCAAATGCGACAAGCACAAGTTTTGTTACGTGGTTTACGAGCAGTTTCCGATTTTGAGATTGAGCTACAAATGGCTCACACTAATAAAACACTTTCCACTCAGATGGAAACAGTTTTTCTGGCCACCTCAAACGAGTATAGTTTTTTAAGTAGTAGTGTGGTAAAAGAGATTGCAAAGTTTGGTGGCTCTGTCGATCATCTTGTTCCCCCACACATTGCCCTGGATATATACCAATGCTACAACCAAAACTCTCCAAACCTGAACCCAACCACAACGGAAAAAATGTCCCACCTCAAGAAAACCCCAACGGACAAGGAGGTGTAGATATTCTCCAAGAACTTAACCGTTTAGAGGATATGATTCTTGCTGGTTTGCAAATTCCTTTGACTGGACGCACGCTGATAGATGAAGATAAGGTTCTAGAACAGCTTGATTTTGTGCGTGTTTCTTTACCGTCGGTGTTTCAGGCAGCAGCAGAACTCCTTCAAAACAAGGAGGAAATCATGCTGGAAGCGGAGGAGTACGGACAGCAGGTGGTAGAAGCAGCACAGGCTAAAAGAGCGCAAATTTTGTCTGATAGCGATATTATCAGACAAGCAGAAAGGGAAACTGAACAACTGCGTCGCAAAGTGCAGCAAGAGTGTGACGCAATGATGCAAGATACTCTGGCAGAAATTGAACGCAAAAAACGTGCTTGTATGCAAGAGTTAGAGGAAATGCGCCAAAATGCGATCGCTCAAGCTCAAGAAATTGAAGATGGTGCTGATCAATATGCCGATAATGTTCTAGAAAATATCGAACAGGATCTTCAGGAAATGTTACGAATTATTACTAATGGTAGATTACAATTGCGAGGAGAAATACCTAAGCAACGTAATTCGACCTATCCTAAGAAAAAATAATTTGTTCAATACCCAATATAGATCGTATCCGATTTCCAACTTTACCCAGAATCACTGTTGATCATCCAGTATATTTTTGCATAGGTTTTACAGTGCGACGCTGTTACCTTAGACTGTCTTAAAAGTACCGTAAGCAAGTATATCAAAAATATGAAATCTAAGGGTTTTCACATTTCTCGTTTATCTTTAGGCAGCAGTTTGACTGCTTTGTTAGTTATTGCTGGTAGTTCAACATTGCTACCCAGTCAGGTAAACGCTGGTTCTACTCAAACTTTGATTGCCCAAATTCCAGCCAGTGCTACAGTCATTTATGTTAATCCGGTAACTGGTCAAGATCGTGCCGGTGCTGGTGTGAGTGCAGCAACACCTTACAAAACTATTACCTTTGCTCTTTCCCAGGCGCAAGCAAACACAGTGATTCAACTTGCTCCTGGTAACTATACCAGAGACACAGGAGAAACTTTCCCTTTATTACTTAAACCAGGAGTAATGCTTCTGGGTAATGAATCTGCCAAAGGTCAAGGAACAATAATTACAGGTGGTGGGTTTTACACCAGTCGTACTTTTGCTAGACAGGATATAACAATCCTCGCAGAAAATAATACCACCATTGCTGGCTTAACTGTGACTAATGCCAATCAACGAGGTACTGCTGTTTGGGTAGAATCAAGCAATCCCACTATTAAAAACAATACTTTTACCAACAGTGTCAGAGAAGGGGTTTTTGTTACAGGTACAGGAAATCCCAAAATTGAAAATAACATCTTTTTCAAAAATGGAGGTAATGGGGTTTCTTTAGCCCGTTCTGCTCAAGGTGAAATTAGAAATAACACCTTTGAAGATACTGGTTTTGGTTTGGCTATTGGTGGAAATTCTACACCTTTGGTAGAAGGCAACCAAATTATTCAAAACCAAGATGGTCTGTTTATCTCTGAATCTGCCAAACCCATACTACGTAAGAATGTGATTCAGAATAATAAGCGGGATGGTATTGTTGCCACTATCAATGCTCTTCCCAACCTTGGTACTAATGACAGTCCTGGGAGTAATCTGATTCGTAATAACGCTCGTCACGATTTGAATAATGCCACTAGAACTAACCGCATTCTTGCTGTTGGCAATGATATTGATCAAAAGCGAATTGTGGGCGCTGTAGATTTTGTAGCTGCAACTGTTACTCCTCCTGCTGATAATGGTGGTAGTACAGGTGCTACAGCATTTAAAGATGTTCCCACAGGTTATTGGGCAAAATCTTATATTGAAGCTTTAGCTGCCCAAAATATTATTGCAGGTTTTCCCGATGGCACTTTTAGACCTAATGAACCTGTCACTCGCGCCCAATTTGCGACTATTATCACTAAAGCTTTGACACCTGCTGTTAAACGTCAAGCTGTTCAGTTTAAGGATGTGCAAAGCAATTTTTGGGCTTATAATGCAATTCAAGAAGCTTACAAGAGTGCATTTGTGGCTGGTTATCCTGATGGTACTTTTAAACCACAGCAACAAATTCCTAGAGTTCAGGCTTTAGTGGCTTTAGCCAACGGGTTGAATTTCACTGCTAACAATAACAATATTGTCAGCGTTTACACGGATGCTGCTCAAATTCCTAATTATGCCATTGGACCTGTGGCCGCTGCTACTGTGAGACAATTGGTGGTGAATTATCCGACAGTGCAAAAACTTGATCCTAATCGTCAGGCAACTAGGGCGGAAATAGCTGCTTTTGTATATCAGGCACTTGTGGCTATTGGTAGGGCGCAGCCAATTTCTTCTGCTTATTTGGTGACAGCACAGTAACTTTCACAAATTCAATCAAACCCAATACCCAGATCCTTGACTTTTCCAAGCAGTCAGGGATCTATAGTCATCCGGTTTGATTTCTGAATTTATCTGTGTAGGCAGGCAAGAGGCAATAGTTCGACTTCGCTCACCAACCAGGCACTGATGCAAAAGGCTTTTAGAGAATTTTGGTGTACGGAGTTTTTTTCAATAATCAAATAGGAGTCCTATATCTCAGAGGATGTTTGAAAAGTCCAACTAGGGTGATTAGAAATCACATCTACACAGGGGTTGCTGAAAAAGTCCTTTTATATTCGCCGAAAATTTTTCTTCCTAATTTCTTCTCCTGACCCCTGACTCTTTGGAGCGTCGCTGTTCCCATCTCCACAGAAATACCATCAGGGCAACTATTCCTATTTGTAGGGCAAAGTTGGGTAAGGTGGTATCAAGATTTTTACCTGCAAGTAGTTGAAAGAAAAATACAAATGCACCGATAAAACCAGAAGCACCAACGCCAAGATAAATAAACTGCCTTAAACCCCGATAGGGTGAGGCCATTTCGGCTTTTAAGCGATTTTTGAGATTTGGGTCTACCATTTTTTTAAGAATTATGCTATAATTTTGGATGGTTTATGCCGATGTAGCACAGTGGTAGTGCAGCTGATTCGTAATCAGCAGGCCGTGGGTTCAAATCCCATCATCGGCTTGGGTTCTAGAAATTATATATTTTTATTGACCAGATTTTGCCTATTTGAAAAAAAATCTGGGCATTTTTAACACTTGCTTATTTAATACTTGGGGGATGCTGAATAAATGTAAAACATATATAAATCAAGAGATAGAGAATTTATTTTGCATGACTACTTAACATCCACAGCAAAAATCCTAAAATTGGCTCAACTGGTGGTAAGGGATATTCGGTAATATCAATAGTGACTGAATTACCTTCTAATTTCAAAAATTTCCAAGCTGTGCCACTGGTGACAGAACCAAAAATAGTAGAAATATTTATACTATTAGCAGCATTAAATTTTTGAGCAGCTACCATTTCTGCAATACACTGACCTAAACCACCATTCAAATTTTCTTTTTTTGCTTCTATAATGATAATAACTGGAGCTTGAATTTCTAATTGGGTGGGTGATTGACTAATCAGAAAATCACAAATACCATTAAGTCCCATGTTGGGATCTACAGTAAAATCTTCTCCAGAAAAAAGGCTTACTTGACGATTTAATAATCTTCTCACTGCTGTTAATACAGGGCTAATAATCCATTCAGAACGGGCTTTTTCGCTACCTCTTGCGAGTACCAAAGGTAAACCTTCTTCTAGTTCTTGACGTAATAAATCATCAGGTTTAACAAGAGGAACATCTGGGAAAAATCTTCCACTTTCATGGATGGTAATTGCTAAATCTTGGCGGACTTTTTTAAGTGTAAAATCACTGTAAGGCATGGTTTTAATTAGGACTAAAAACGGATAGGAGAGTCAAATATTTGTTGTTATATCAATTCAAATGATAATTAATTATGGTTGTGTTTGTCAATATATTTTGTCTGAATCAGGATATCCAGGATTTTAGGATTTACAGGATTTTTGTTAGTATCGGGATTTTGATGATTTGAGGATTCAGACATTTTCACTACTTCCCAGACTCCAATGTTATAACCCGCTTCTCTAAATCATTAACCTGTTGCTTTAATTCCACTACTAAAGTTGATAATCTCTCAAACATTTTATCCCTTTCAGATTGTGATAAATTCCGTTGATCAATTTGCGGTTTGACTGGATTTTGAGAAATTCTCGAAGATGGAATTTGAGGATTTTGAGGCAATGATAATTCTATTTGGTTCAACCGCAATTCTAAACGTCTCAAGTTAGATTCTAGGTTATAAACTCGAAAATCTACTTGTTGTGATGTTGCAGGATGAGAAAAAATACTACTCCACAGAATAATGGCTAAAATTCCAGATATTGCTGTAAAAAACAATTTTTTGGACATTTCTAATATTTCATTAACATTAATTTTGAATGTGAAATACACAGATACCCAATTTATTTGAAAATTTGGTTTTAAAATGTGGGTTTAAAATTTGGGTATCTATGATATTTTTCAGGGACGGGAATGAATAACGCAGATAAATCTAGAGTTAGATTATCTTAACTGCATCACGCTGCAATTGAGAAAATAATTGTTCCCAGTTGATAGAGTTAACATTATTTTCTCCCTCTTTGACTTCAAAGGTAATATTCTTCGCTTTTGGTTGTTTTAAAGATTGAACACAAATTTCCGCTACATCATTACGACTAATTTTACCACGAATATTATCACCTTGTTCAAATATTAATTCCTTTCCTCCTGCTTCTTCTGTTAAGGCACAAGGTCGAATAATTGTATAAGGTATTCCGCTTTCTCTTAAACTATCTTCTCCTTTTAACTTCCAGGTTAAAATCCCTCCTAATTGGTCATTTAATCTCACTGCTGGGGGTTCTTCCTCTAAATTAATTCCTGGTCTTCCCGGACGAGTTACACCCGCAGAACTAACTAAAACAAATTGTGATAAACCTGCACCACCATAAGCTTTAATTGATTCTAATTCTAATTTAAAACCACCAGGACTAAATTGAGGATTTAACGCACCGTCATATTCAAATTTGCTCAACATTAATTGAAAAGAACAAATTTTACTTTGATCAATTTTAGGACAATCTTTAACAGTTTTTGCTCTAAAAACAGGTGTTAAATTCACAAAAGGGATATTAACATCTATCCATGTATTAGCTACAGTATCAAAGGAATAACTGTAACCCACTCCATCCCAAGTATTTTCAGTTCTCAAAAATATTTTATACCGTTGTCCATCACCTTTAACTCTCAATCTCACCCCGGTAAAACCTGATAAATTAATTGCAGGTGCAAAATTTTTGGTTCTTACAGATGCAAAACCTCCTGAGTTTGCAGTAGAAACATTACCAGCAAATAAAGCGGTTTTTTCTAAAATGCTAAAATTGCTAGAACTGACACCACCCATGACAACATCATCTAAAGCACCCCAAATATTTTTTAATTGTGCTGTTAATTCCTCTGATGATTGGGTAAAATCAAAGATAGTTTTTTCTCCCGTGTTTGGTAAATATCTTCTAGCAGCTTCTACTAAATTTTTTACTCCTCTATATTCTACATTTTCTGGTGTGTCTCCTACTATTTCTGGTTGATAAAATTTCACACCTTGGTTATATTTTGCTCTATCAGGTGTGTCTCCTTCTACTGGTTGAACTCGCACTGCTGTACAACAAACCACACCTTGAATATTACTCATTACCAAATCATTCAAAGTTTCCGGTTTGGTAATATCTCCCACCACTAAGTCAACTTCATTACCAAGAATTGACCGCGCTTTATCAATATCTCTGACTAAACAACGCACTTTTTCACCTTGCGCTAATAATCTTTGTACGACTCGTTTACCAACTCCACCAGTTGCACCAGCTACTAAAATTATACCCATAAGATTACCCCTTTTTGGTTGATTTTGAATTGGTTGAGAACGATTTTTTGCAAATATATTTTGTACCCAGTTCAGTGCAGGGAATACCTCAAAATAGGTGAGGGTTTGAATGAGTCTACATAACTTAGATTGATGACGATTGTTTTCAGTCATAGTGATTGCTAATGGTTTAGGAGTGTTTTTTGATAATTGCGGCAATTTTATATTATAATAATATACTAACAGCTAATTATGGATTTATGGGTTATGAGTCAATTGGCAAAAATCCAAGCAGAGTATGAGCAATTTCCTCAAGAAGTTGCCAGTATTATGATTAGTACAGCAAACGAAAAAGGAATCCCCAACGCGAGTTATACTCCTTTTGTCATGGATGAATTTAAAAACATTTATATTTATGTGAGTGGTTTATCCACCCATACTGTTAATATTCAATCTCATCCTTATGTGAGTGTTTTATTTATTGAAGATGAAGCTAAAACTCCTAATATTTTTGCCCGTCGTCGCTTGAATTTTGATTGTACAGCTACTTTGATTGAAAGAGAAACTGATCAATGGAATCAAATTGTTGATCAATTTCAAGCACGGTTTGGAGAAATTATTGAAGTATTACGTGGTTTAGCTGACTTTAGAATTTTTCAACTCACTCCCACCCAAGGACGTTTTGTGATTGGTTTTGGAGCAGCTTATAATATTAGTGGTGATAATCTCAATCAAATTGTACATTTAAATAAAGATAATATTCCTAATTCATAACTTATATATTATATGCTGAAATTTCAACCTCCTGGTTTTGGTCAGAAATTCATTAAAACATCTTTGGGTAATATGGTTTATTATACCCAAATGAGTGAACCTTGCAATATAGAAGCAGTTGAAAAATTACCACCTTTGTTATTTTTACATAATTTTGGTGGTGGTGCATCTGCTTTTGAATGGTCTAAAGTTTATCCAGCTTTTGCTAATGAATATCGTATTTTATCACCTGATTTAATTGGTTGGGGAGAGTCAGATCATCCAGTTAAAGATTATCAAATTCCAGATTATTTGACTACCATTAGTGAATTTATTCACCAAACTTGTCATCAACCTGTGACGGTGGTTGCGTCTTCTTTAACTGCTGCTTTTATTATTCGTCTTGCTATTTCTCAACCGGAAATATTTAAAGCATTGTATTTAGTTTCACCTTCGGGGTTTGATGATTTTGGACAAGGTGCAGGAAGAAGATTGCCGCTTTCGGTGATTAATACACCTTTTTTGGATAATTTAATTTATGGTTTGGGTGCAGAAAATGAAGTTGCTGTGAATAATTTTTTGCAAAGTTTTCTCTTTGCTAACCCGAAAAGATTAACACAAGAAATAGTAGAAGCATATTTAACTTCTGCACAAAAACCCAATGCTAAATATTCCGCTTTAGCATTTTTAAAGGGTGATTTGTATTTTGATTTGAGTTTGTATATTCAACAGTTGCAAGTTCCAACTGTGTTTTTCTGGGGTGAGGAAGCGCAGTTTACTAATATTAATTTGGGTAGGAGGTTAGCAAGTTTAAATAAAGGTGCAATTAGGGATTTTCAAGCTATAGCTGATACTGGCATTTTACCACATTTGGAAATTCCTGGGGTTTTTGTGGGGTTGCTATATAAGTATCTTGATTAAACGCAGATAAAAAATAAATAAAAATCAATTTTTTGGGGGTGATAAATGATGAGGACAAATATTAATAAAACTGTCACTTATGAAGGTGGTTGTCACTGTGGTGCAGTACGTTTTCAGGTAGTGGTTGATCAACACAAAGTTGATGATTGTAATTGTTCAATTTGTCGCAAAAAGGGATTTTTACATTTAATTGTGAAGAAAGATAAGTTTACTTTGTTCCAAGGTGAGGATGTTTTAACAACTTATCAATTTAATACGGGTGTTGCTAAACATAAATTTTGTAACGTTTGTGGGATTCATTCTTTTTATATTCCCCGTAGTCACCCTGACTGTATTGATGTGAATGTGCGATGTTTAGATGGGGATGTGATGGGTAATTTTGAAATTGTTCCTTTTGATGGTGCAAATTGGGAGGATAATATTCACAAGTTGATTAATTGATTTTAAATTTATCCTTCTTTATCCTTCTTTATCCTTCTTTATCCTTCTTTATCTGCGTTTACTTGTTTCTATACTCTGTATAGGAATGAATTAAAGAAGACTCTGTCTTCTATTTATATAGGTAGAACCTATATAATAGCATTCCCAGTCTGAGACTGGGAACGAGATGAATCAGATAAATTGTGATTTATCTAAATATTCAAAAAACCCTAACCTAACAATTCAAGATTACCGAAAATAAACTCTTGAATTGAGATATTTCCTTCGGTTTCAGTGCGAATTTCCCGACGAGAAAGAACGTAGTAATTGCCTACTTTTTCATATTCGTCTGTGAACTCGCTCCGACCACCTTTTTGAACTCCAGTTTTGGGGTCATGATATACAGAATTGTATGTGTGAGATAGATATCCTGCCCCGGTTTCGTGAACGCTGAAAGTGTTAATAGTCACAACAACTCCATGAATATGACGATGAACAAGGGTAACTACATCATTGCGAACTTTATATTTATCACCGGCTGATTTTCCGCCTACAAAAATTTCCACAGCGCCGGTTTCATCAGTTTCGCCATAAATAAAAGTATTTTCGCCGTGGGTTTGTTCAAAAGTGCGACGCACACGGTGAACAGCAATTTCCCAAGTTTGGCTATCAATTGCTTTTTTTGCTGCTTCGTTTTCTACTTCTGTAACTTCCCATTTGAGATTTCCGTCAATACGAATTTTGCCAGTGAACTCCTGACCATCATATTTATAAGTGATATCTGCGGTGTAACCGGGGAAGTTTTGATCCCAAGTATAACGGTTTTCATAAGCAGCCCGGAAAAGTTCTTGGGCAGAGATTTGAGTAACTGTCATGATGCTTGTCCTCTGGCTACGATTGAATAATAGCTTTTTATCGTTGATGATATTAGGATAGGGGTAATTATTGCAGTTCGCATAGTCCCCAACTGGGTACTCTTATGACTAAAACACTCCACGCCATTTTTGAAGCGATCGCCCATGTTGAAAATGAGCAAGAATTACAACAAGCTCTGATGGATACCATCGGCGTGCATTTTGGCGTGCAACATTGGGGTATTTCTTTTCTCGATAACGAGTTATTAACATCAATAGAAATTCCAGAAATTCCTGCGGTTTGCTTGGAAGCTAACCCAGTGGGTAGTTATGTTTTAGAACGTCATGCACCCACCCATGAACAATTAATTTTATCACCAGAAGATTGGAAAAATTTTTGCACCCGTCATGAACACGTGATGACTGGACCGATAGTTTGTGATGGTCGCTTAGTGGGAACTATCAATTTTGCCCGTGACCCCGGTAGTCCTCCTTTTAATAATAATGACTTGGCTGATTTAAGTGCTTTATGTATTCATTTATCAGCCAAAATTGCTACTATTAGGGCTAAGTTGAAAACCGCTAAACCTGCTGTTGAATGTCCCCTCACAGCTAGGGAATTAGAAATTGCGGCTTTAGTCGCCCAAGGTTTAACAAATGGAGAAATTGCGGCTAAACTTTGGATTACCCAAAATACTGTGAAACAAGCATTGAAAAGAATGTTTAAGAAATTGGGGGTTTCTGCACGGGCAGAAATGGTGGCAAAATTGCAAGAGCATTTTGTAATTCGTAATTCGTAATTCGTAATTTGTAATTCGTAATTCGTAATTCGTAATTCGCAATTCGTAATTTGTAATTATTACCCAATCACCAATCACCAATCACCAATCACCAATCACCAATCACCAATCACCAAATTACAACAAACCCCGATAACGAATAAAAATCAACACCGCCGCCCAAGAACCTAATGCCACTTTCACCGCCACAATAATATTTAATATCGGCAAAATTCCCCCACTAAAAAGTGTTCCTAACTCCCCGTGTGGTAACTCTAATCCTGATAAAGTGATCACAGATAAAACAATAAAAACCAATACTGACACCTTCTCCCAAATAGCTGCATGATAGCGTTTATAGATATCCTGCATCCATTGATAGGATGAAGTAATTGCAATTAAACCTATTGCTGTTCCACCCGCTACACCCGCAGCAAAACCACCTCCAGGACTCAAATGTCCTCTAATTGCTAATTCTATTCCTACTAACGCTGCAATTGTCGCCCCTAACCGAGCTAAAATAACTGATGATCGATCTTTAAATTGATAAATTGTACAAGATGGATTTTCATTGGCTAATAAATAATTGCATCCTAAAATGGCAATGGTAAAGACAATTACTTCAAAAATTGTATCATAAAGGCGATTTCTAAATATGATTCCTGATACCGCATTCACAACACCACTTTCATTCACTACTTTTTCTGTAATAGACATATCTGAAATCACTTGGGAAATATTCCCTAAATTAGATGTGATATCAGGCATCAATAACATTTTGATAAATAATGCTATTCCTGCTAAAATATAAAGCCATTTCATTTTCATTAATGTTTCTCCTCAGATGCTGCAAAATCAACATAATTGATAACTGTGTTAGGTGATGACAGTTCACTTTCAACAATTTGATAAATCCGTTTTACTCGGATTTCTGTTTGATAATTTTGCTCACATTCATCACTCGCTAATACTGGCGCACAGGTAGCATGGACTTCCTTTTCCTGTAATGCTGTTTGTAAACATTGGTAGCTGTTGTAAGGTACAAGTTCCAACCGCATATAATGTTTATTAAAAATGCTACGAAAATCACTGATCAGATTTTCTGAGATTGATTCATTTTCAATGACCCCCAAACGTAAAACTAAAGAAGAACGTACAGCGATCGCATATAAAGCAACAGATAACATTGTTCCCATTAATGCTTCTGTTAAAGCTACATCTGCTGCACCTAAAACCGCATCTACTAACGCAGCGATCGCACCTAAAACACCACGCAAAATTAACGCATGATAAGGGTTAACTTGAGTTATCAATAAACCCGCAGTTAAAGGTAACAAAGCAATAATTATATATAAATAAGAATCATTCATTTTCTGCCTCTATAGTTGTATCATGAGTTGAACAATAGGCGATTACATAACCCAACATTGTATTCCAAATCGCCAAGGAAATAATACCTAAAACTAACAATGGCCATTTACTAGGTATTTTCATTAAAATTCCCACAATCATCAGCATTGAACCCAAAGTATCAGCCACAGAAAGTCCATGTAATTTGAATAATACTGATTTATTGCTAACTAAATGAGAAGTACCCCAAAACCAGAAAAATAACCCTATACCTATACAGGTATAACTGATAATACTCACAAAATTTTGCATTTAACTTTCCTCATTTTCCTCTTTTATTAAAACTCGTGAAATCTGATTACTGAAAGCTGATAACTAATTACTATTCATGCTTCATTTAACCTTCTTAAAATCTGTGCTAATAACATAAATCCAGCATTTCCCACACTCAACATAATCGCTCCTACTACCCCGATCATCCAATCATCTCTTGCCACAGAAATCACTAAAATCATGATAGATACTTTACTAGAAATACTCCCCAAAGCCAACATTAACTGCCAAGTATTCTCTGTTTTCCACGCTTCATAAATAGGAATTAATAAAGCTGCTATCATCCCTAACAAGACTATTTCTAAATTCATAATTATTTCCTTCCTGGTTTAATATGATGAACTTCGTAAAATCCCTCTTCATCATGGTTTAAAACAATAGTTTTCGGGGTAAAAGTAATCAAAAATATATCCATAAACACCAATAATGAAGAATGTTTATGTTTCACTTTTTCCCTGATAATTTCCTCATGATGATGGGGATTAATGATAATTTCAAACGCTTCTTTAAAAGCCACAAGAACCGCTACCACTACTTCCCCTAAAACCTTTACCCATTCGGTTAATTTTGCCCGTGATGTGTAACCTCTGGGTAAAATTAGGGCAATAATTACCCCAATAATAATGTTAGTTGTACTAAAATCAGCCGTTAATAAAAACCAAATGGTTAATCTTAATATCAAATGTCCAATCATGATAAGACCATCCAAAACAAGAAGATTATAGTTAAACTCATCACACCTACTAAATGTTCAAATTCTTCAAGTACACGGGGTACATATATTGCTAATTTCTTGAAAATCAGATGATATGCTAACCAACCAATAGCAATGCTGATAATTGCTTTGATAATATCGGCAATGTTATAAGCTTTCAGATAGGCAATATTGCCCACAACTAAACCAGTAAGTAAGAATATGACTGCTAACCAAAAACCGGGTTTTGCTGTTTGTTCATCGTCTTTATTATGGGATAAAAAGATGAATTTAGAAAAAGCTATTGCTGTGCCAACTGCGGCAATATTCATGGCTATAAACTGCCAAGATGCTAAATTTTTCATGGTTAACACCTTAGCTTCAAAACCTGACAACAAAGGAAAACCAGAAATTGATAAACTAGCGATAACTAAAACAATCCAAATGTTAGTATTAATAGGTTTATTTCCCAGTTCTTTAAAATTGCGACTGGGTAAGGAACCAGCAGTCAAAAATAAAGATGATTTTGCCAGTCCATGAGTTAGGGCATAAAAACCACCTACCGCTGGTGCAGCCAGTATCCAACCTAACTGGGAAATAGTGCTAAATGCTAACAGACGCTTGGTATCTTTTTCAAAGATGGCGTAGGATAAACCCATAAAAGCTGTCCCCACGCCCAAAATAACGACGATATTATTAAGTTCTGGAGAAACCGCAGCACATCTTAATAAAGGTAAAACACTAGCTTTAACTACTACACCTGAAAGCAGCGCAGAAACAGGAGTTTCTGATTCAGAATGGGTTAAAGGTAGCCATAACCCAGAAACAAAAATCCCAGCTTTGACTAACATTCCTAAAAAGATTAATGCTACTGCTTCCGGTGGGGCATTTTTTAAACCTGCAAAACTAAAAGAGAGATTATTTTGATAAACTAAGACAGCACCAACTAGATAAAATAACATTGAGATATTGCTGACAAATAGATAGCGTAAACCTACCCAAATTGAGCGATCGCTCCGGGGATATGCTACCAATAAAAAAGCTGCAATACCACTAACTTCTAAAGCTACATATAAGCTAATAAAATCTGCACAGATAAAGGCAGCATTTAAACTACCATGCACTAGCAAAGTTTGGGCATAGAAAAAAGCATTTTTATCACTTTGCCAACAATATAAAGCTACCGCAGCAGTCACTAAAGCATTAGTTAAAATAAAATAACCACTTAACTGATCTGCTTCTAAAGTCACACCAAAACTATCAAGTAAATTGAGCTTAATTTCAGGCTTTTCTATCAACAACTGCACACCATAAGCAGCAGTAATTAAAGTTCCTAAAAAAGTCAAATGTCTGTTAAGTTGGGGTACTAAAAAAATCATGAACCCCAGAAAAAACGGGATACCTACCCAAGCAATTGTGATCGTATTCATGGTTATGTTATTCATGGTTTTAAATTTAGATTTAATTTGAATTAATTTGAATTAATTTGAATTAATTTGAGTTAATTTAATTTTTATGTTCATATTTGATGATCTGCGGTGTATTATTTTTCTCGATTTCACTACTTTCTAAAGTGGGATTGTCTTTAGCTAATTTCATTACACCTACTAACATTAAAGCTTGAATTGAAAACCCAATTACTATCGCTGTTAATATCACTGCTTGGGGAACAGGATCAGCATATCCAGCTTTTTTGACGTTGGAAATAATGGGAGTAAATAAACCCGTTTTTGAGGCAATAAATACATAAAAAGCAATCACCCCCGTACTCATGACATCCATTGAAACTATCTTCATTACCAGGTTTTTCTTGAGAATAATTCCAAAAAACCCGAATAGTATTGTTATCAGTACAAACGCTTCTATCATAGACATCACCTATTTAATAATATATAAATGTGTATTATTGGATTGAGGGAAAAGTTGCTGTTTGAAATCGGAAATTTTTGTTTCTGAAAGTGTTACATTATTAATAGCACTAAAAGTAGGTGCTAATTACAGCAGAACACTAAATAATTATTATAATAATCATAACAACACCTAATGATTTATGTTTTCTTTAATAACACCAAACATACAACCCGCAAACAAACCCGTGAATTTTGATTTATCCACTTCATTACAATTAATTGGACGCTCTAAAGAATTTCAGCGTATTATAGACATACTTGCAAAAGATGAAGATTTATTAATTACAGGAGTACCTGGAAGCGGTAGAAGAACTTTAGTTAAAGTTGCAGCGCAGGAAGTGGGTGCGGTAGTCTTAGAAATAGACTGTATTCGTGCTACAGATGGTGAAAGATTTTTGCAATTATTACTAGAAGCAATTAGTCAAAATTGGCAAGCAAAGAAAATTAAATCTTGGGTGGAAAAAAAAGAGAGTGAGTTTTTTATTTTTAATAGTGAAAGTAAACTTAAATTATTACATTCTTTAAATCAAAAACAACTCTGGCAAGCATTTACTAGCCTAATTGAATTATTACAAATAATGGCTAATGATTTAAACCAGAGAGTAGTATTGATTTTACAAAGTTTTCCCCATATTCGTTCTTGGGATCGCAATGGTTTATGGGAATCAACATTTAGACAAGAAGTTAAAAACCATCCTCATGTAAGTTACGTTTTATTGGCGACAATTGCAGAAACTAGCCATCATCAAGATGATAGTATTTATTCTATAGAAACAATGGAATTAGCACCTTTATCTAAAGATGTTTTAGCATTGTGGGCGCGAGAGATTTTACATACAGAAAATCTCAAATTTGATCCCCATTCCCAAGGATTACAAGTATTTTTAGATGCGGTGCAGGGAAACATTGGTGATGCGATGGTATTAATTCGCAGGTTATTAAGTTTAGAACATGATCAAGGTTTAATTACTGAGCAAAAAGTACAGCAAGTAATTGAAGGAATGCTCAAAGATTTATCTATAACTTATGAATCTTTATTGATGTTATTACCTGCAAGTCAAATACATCTTTTAGAATGTTTAGCAGTTGATCCGACAGATAAACCACAGAGTAAAGAATATATCCAAAAACATGGACTTTCTAGAGGTGGAAGTTTGCAAGGTGCTTTAACTGGGTTACAACACAAAGGTTTAATTTACAGTGCTGAACAAGGTTATCGTTTAGCTTTACCTTTGTTAGCTTTGTGGTTAAGAAAACGGTTGAGTTAATTGTTAGCATTCAGCTATCAGTAATCAGTAATCAGCTAGTCTCAGGAGAGAGACTGAGTAAATAATAAGTATGCTCCCATTTTTTCTCGTACCCATACTCTGTATGGGAATGAATTTAACAAGGTTCTACCTTGTTTATTTAACTAGAGTCAGAGACTCTTAAATTGTATTCCCAGTCTGAGACTGGGAACAAGAAAAAGAAAACAAGAAAGAAATTCAGCTTTATTTATTCACCTACCTGAACTTCTGGAGAAGGAGCAGAAAAATTGTTAGCTTTTAATTGTACCCAGGTAAAGAAAGGAATTGCTAAAAGTTGAGTTAGGGAAGAAAAAACCACTAAGAAAGTAATAGAGTGATCATACAAAATTCCCATGAAAGCACTACCTAAAAACCAAGCTAAACCATAGCCTGTACTAAAAATTCCGTAAGCTGTTGCGCGTTTATTTTTAGGGACAATTTTTGCTATTGCTGCTTTGAGAATTGATTCTTGCGCTCCCATGCCAATACCCCAAAATGCCATTCCTAAAAGGGCAAACCGCATATCTCCAAAAAATACTAAAGGTGCAAATAGGGAGGAAAATAAAGCTGCAACAATCAGCATAGAAATCCCGATACGATCAAACAAATATCCAAATATCAGAGCAGCTACAGCATCAACTCCCATTGCCCAAGCGTAAAATAAAGGAATGGTTTGCCCAGTGGCTATTTCTCCTTTTTGGAAATGAAAAGCGATGAGGGGAAAATCTGCATAACCAG
This sequence comes from Sphaerospermopsis sp. FACHB-1194, assembly GCF_014696235.1. Taxonomy (NCBI): domain Bacteria; kingdom Bacillati; phylum Cyanobacteriota; class Cyanophyceae; order Nostocales; family Aphanizomenonaceae; genus Sphaerospermopsis; species Sphaerospermopsis sp. FACHB-1194. The sequence continues at coordinate 44,622 of NZ_JACJPU010000003.1, forward strand.
CCGCAATAACGGCTACAGCACCCAAGTAAATCCAAAATATTCGCGGTAATTTATCACCTTGATCAAGTATTTTTTCTTCTTCAAAATCACTGGGGTTAGGATATAATTTCTGGAGTATTAATAATACAATTAATCCCAATATTGCAGGTACTACTAAAATTTTAAAACCTTGGCGATATTCTCCCAAAAAATAAACCATTGCGGCTACAGCTAAGGGTCCTAAAACCGCACCAGTTTGATCCATTGCTTCATGCAAACCAAAGCCAAAACCGCTACCAATTTGACTTACACCATGCGAAAGTAAGGCATCTCTGGGGGGGGTACGTACTGCTTTACCTGTGCGTTCAGCCATCATTAAACCGGCAGCTACTTCCCATCTTCCAGCTAGGGCTAAAAATGGGACAACGGCGGTATTTAAAATGAAACCTAAAGTTGTAATTCCCCAATATTTACCTGTTTTATCACTAAGATAACCAATCACTAAACGGAAACCATAACCTATTAATTCCCCGAAACCTGCAACTAAACCAACTATAGTTCCATTCGCGCCTAGAACTTCTAAATAAGCTCCTGTAATACTCCGCGCTCCTTCATAGGTTGCATCAGCACAAAGACTTACAAAACCAAGTAAAATCACAAACTTTAATGCGGCTGATTTTTGGTGCATATTTCGATAACTGCTAATTATTACCTCAATTATTTAAACATGGAAAAACTCAAAAAAATAATTGTCTTTTAAATTTTTTATAATTTGATTTTTATAATGTAGTTTATTTAATAAAAAACATAGTTGTCAGAGGTTATTGGTAATTAAAAAACCACCAATTACCTCTTTAACTACCAAGAATTAAGCTTTCTTCAACCAGCTAAACATAGCGCGTAAATCTTTACCAACTTCCTCAATAGGATGTTCAGCTTCTTGACGACGCATAGCGGTGAAACCGGGTTTACCTGCTTGGTTTTCTAATACAAATTCCCGCGCAAATTGTCCAGATTGAATTTCACTTAAAATCTTCTTCATTTCTGCTTTGGTTTGAGCAGTAACAACGCGGGGACCACGGGTATAGTCACCATATTCCGCAGTATTAGAAATACTATCGCGCATGGTTGCCAAACCACCTTCAACTACTAAGTCAACGATGAGTTTAACTTCATGCAGACATTCAAAATATGCTAATTCTGGTTGATAACCTGCTTCAATTAAGGTTTCAAAACCGGCTTTAATTAAAGCACTTAAACCACCACACAATACAGCTTGTTCACCAAATAAGTCGGTTTCGGTTTCTTCGCGGAATGTGGTTTCTAAAACACCTGCGCGTGTACCACCAATACCTTTAGCATAAGCCATTGCGCGATCGCGTGCTTTACCTGTAGCATCTTGATATACTGCAAATAACGCTGGTACTCCTTGTCCTTGCTCATAAGTACGACGTACTAAATGGCCAGGTCCTTTAGGTGCAACCATGATTACATCAACATCCGCAGGGGGTACAACTTGCCCAAAGTGGATATTAAAACCGTGTGCAAACGCTAAGATATTTCCTGCTTCTAAATTAGGTGCTATTTCATTTGTGTAAATAGTTTTCTGAACTTCATCAGGTAATAAAATCATGATCAAGTCAGCAGCTTTAGCAGCATCAGCAACGTTTTTTACTGTTAAACCAGCCGCTTCAGCTTTTGCAATTGACTTACTGCCAGGATATAGACCTACAATTACATTTACACCACTATCTTTTAAATTTAGCGCGTGGGCGTGACCTTGAGAACCGTAACCAATAATAGCAACGGTTTTTCCCGCTAAAAGGTCTAAATTAGCATCTTCATCATAATACATACGCGCCATAGAAGCATCTCCTGTTCACAAAGGTTGTTAAGAAATTGGCAGATTTATGATTGTACCGCAGATTGGTGACTGGTGATTGGTGATTGGTGATTGGGAAAATAATCTTACCCAGTCCCCAGTCCCCAGTCCCCAGTCCCCAGTCCCCAGTCCCCAGTCCCCAGTCCCCAGTCACCAGTCACCAGTCACCTCCACTACTTTCCCTTTTTTGTCAGAAGTTCCAAATAGACAGAAAAATTTGTGACAACTTTGATACAAAAATGTTAAGAATAGTTACAGCATCAGTAATACAAGGAAACAATTCTTATGGTTGATTTACATGATAGAAAACCACCTCATCAGGTAGTTATCGTTGGTGGTGGCTTTGGTGGACTATATGCGGCTAAAGCACTAGCTAAAGCTAATGTCAACGTGACGCTGATAGATAAACGGAATTTTCACCTGTTTCAACCTCTGTTGTACCAAGTAGCTACTGGTGCTTTGTCTCCAGCAGATATTTCTTCTCCCTTGCGTTCTGTTCTCAGCAAGAGCAAAAATACCACTGTTTTGCTGGGTGAGGTGAATGATATTGACACCATAGAACAAAAGGTGATAGTGGGTGGTGAAACCGTACCCTATGATACTTTGATTGTCGCTACAGGTGCGAAGCACTCTTATTTTGGCAAGGATAACTGGGAAGAGTTTGCACCGGGTTTAAAAACCGTAGAAGATGCCATTGAAATGCGTCGGCGGATTTTTATGGCGTTTGAAGCAGCGGAAAAAGAAAGCGATCCTGCTAAACGTCGGGCTTTGTTAACTTTTGTAATTGTGGGTGGTGGTCCAACTGGGGTAGAATTAGCGGGGGCGATCGCCGAATTAGCCACCCAAACCCTCAAAGAAGACTTCCGCAACATTGACACCTCAGAAACTAAAGTTTTATTGCTAGAAGGTTTAGACAGAGTTCTCCCTCCCTTCGCACCGGAATTATCCCAAGAAGCGCAAGCATCTTTAGAAGCTTTGGGTGTAGATGTGCAAACCAAAACCCTGGTAACTAATATTGAAAATGATATTGTTACAATTAAGCAAGGTGACGAAGTAAAAACTATTGCTTCCAAAACCGTATTGTGGGCGGCTGGTGTCAAAGCTTCCGCAATGGGTAAAGTGTTAATGGACAAGACTGGGGCAGAATGCGATCGCGCTGGTCGTGTGATAGTTGAACCAGACCTCAGTATTAAAGGACACTCTAATATTTTTGTAGTGGGAGACTTAGCGAATTTTGCCCATCAAAACGGAAAACCCCTACCTGGAGTTGCGCCAGTAGCCATGCAAGAAGGGGAATATGTAGCCAAGCTCGTACAAAAACGCATCAAAGGTGAAAACCTACCCCAATTTAACTATGTGGATAGAGGCAGTTTAGCAATGATTGGGCAACACGCCGCCGTTGTGGACTTAGGGTTTATAAAACTTAAAGGTTTCCTAGCTTGGTTTTTCTGGTTATTTATTCACATCTACTTCCTGATTGAATTTGATAACAAATTAGTAGTCATGATTCAATGGGTTTGGAATTATTTTACCCGCAATCGTGGCGCAAGATTAATTACAGGGAAAGAGATGGTCAAACCTGTACCAGTGGAAAGTAATGGACATTATCAGCCTGTGAATACTAGACAACCATTGAATGTGTAGTTTTGTAGAGTGGGTTAATAACCCATCATTTTGATTTAAACATAGATGCAAACTCCCATTGGCTGAAAAAAGAATGCGGGCTTATTGTCATACGCCCGTATCTTTTGCTAATAATTAGACTTTCAAATTTGGGCATGGAAGACAGGGTGGAAGTTTTGAGACAAACTAGAATATCTAATTTTCTGCAAAAATCAAATACAGCCCACATTTTTACCTCCTGTCTCCTCCTCCTACTATGGTAATCCGATATCAATCCTCAATCACTAAATCACTCTTTCATTCCCTCCATCAATGGGAATATTAGCAGCAGTTGTTTTCATGAATAAACTACCACACATTTCCGCAGCTAATTCGGCTACGTCATGGCTAGTGATTTCAACTTGCAGCAGATTATTAGTTTTATATTCTTCTACCGTTAAACCATAAGCAGCAGCACGAGAATTTAATACTTCTTCTGTCCAAATTCCCGTATCAAAAACTGCATTTGGATGTACAGAATTAATGCGAATTTTATCTTGACTCCATTCTAAAGCAGCAACTCTTGTTAATTGATTTAACGCAGCTTTAGAAGCCGAATATGCTGCTGCACCAACTCCAGGTGCATAGACATTTTTCGAGCCAATTATGACTACTCTACCGCCTTTAGGTGCTAATTTTAAATAGGAATGACTTTCTCTCATTAAAATTAAGTTAGCATCCAAATTGATATCCATTACCTTACGCCATTCCTGGGTTGATAAATCTTTAATATGACAACCACGAGGAAAGATGCCAGCATTCAGAATTAAGATGTCTAAACCGCCAAATTTACCAATAGCTGTTTCTAGAGTTTGAGTAATTGCATTTTCATCGGTTACATCACAGGTGATTCCTAAAAAATTAGGACGTTTATAAAGGGTTTCAATCTGAGAATTAATATCTAAACCCACAACCGCAGCCCCTCTTTTTAGAAGAGATTCTACACAGGCTTTACCAATTCCAGAAGCTGCTCCTGTAACTAAGGCAATTTCTCCAGTAAAAGGGGGTTCTTTTCCTGATTTTTTTAATTTTGCTTGCTCCAAATCCCAATATTCTACTTGAAAAATATCTTTGGCTGATAAAGCTTTATATTGGTCTAAATTGGTGGCAGTTTCGATGATATCAATGGTATGATCATAGATGTCGGCAACAATATTTGCTGCTTTAATATCCTTGCCAATTGTACATAGTCCTAATTCTGGATCAAGGATTACTCTGGGAATGGTATCTAATATGGTATGTTCAGGACTGGAATAGGTTTTAAAATAGTCTTGATAAGCTTGACTATAAGCTTCGATATCTTGACCAATTAAAGGCAGGCGTTTAGTACGAATTACATGATCTGGTGTAGCCGGACCTTGTTGAGAAATAACAGCAATATCTTCTCGTCTAGCAAAAGCAATATATTTAGATTCTCGATGACTGGATAAAATCACCGGAAAACCTGCTTTTGTTGATAGTCTATGACGTAATTTTGCTAAAGTAGGAGCTAAAGATTTTTCTGCAATCACACCACTGGGAGCAGGAGAATAGGCTTGATTTTTCTGTAAATATTCTTCGGCTTCACTTACCAGTGAAATCATTCTTTCATAAGACTCTTGAGCAGTGTTTCCAAAGGAGAAAATACCATGATTCATCAAAACCATGCCGATGGTGTTTTCTCCTGCTTCTAGTGGGAATTTTTCGCCACAAATTCTGGCTAAATCAAACCCTGGCATAATATAGGGAATTATGACAACTTTATCACCATAAATTTCTTTAATTCTTTGGCAACCGTTGGGAGTGTTGGTAATAGTGACAATGGCATCTGCATGGGTATGATCTACATATTTGTAGGGTAAGATAGCGTGGAGAATTGTTTCCACTGAAGGCGAAGGGGCTGTAGCAATGGTCATTTGAGTTTTTAGCTCATTTACCATCTGAGGATCAGATAAAGCTGGTAGTTTAGCTAATTTTAATAAATGAGACATTCTCACGGGAGCAAAACCTTCTTTTTCTATGGTTGCTAAGTCCCAACCACTACCTTTTACATAAAGGATTTCTTCTATTTCTCCTACTAGGTTTTTTTCTTTGATTTTGACAGAAGTATTTCCTCCTCCATGTAAAACTAAAGCAGGATTTTTTCCTAAGAGACGAGATGTATATACTCGCAGTTCTAATTCTCCTTGATATTGGGCTGCTTCTTGATCATTCCAGAGATTTTTCATAATTGATTTTTGTTGGCTATTTTTTCAGGGGTTTGATATCAATAAATCACTTAATATTATACTATTTTTAGATGAGGTTGTATAGAAAAAATTATTCTAGAAGATCGATTTATTGCATTAATCATCAGGGCGAAGCATTCTGACAAAATATCAATGGTTTCAGCGATGAGTTATCACCCGAATGCTTCGCCCCTACTGGATCGCGCCTCTAAAATGATTCAAGTTCGGATGAAATTAGAAACTAATGGCTAATATTCTGCCATCATTTGGGATTGATATGAAAGCTTTGTAAAGACGTTTTATGCAACGTCTCTACATCTCCAAATATCTACTCCCTTCCTACCACAAGAATACCGATTAAATGAACCACGAAGACACGAAGGAGACGAAGGAAGAAGAGAAGAAGATAGTTAATCTTACACCGGGAAGGGAGTAATACCAACTTAAGCAGTAATAGTTCCCGTTAAAGGTGAACTCGCACTAGCATAGTTTTTAATTGGCATTCTTCCCGCTAAATAAGCTATGCGACCGGCTACAGTTGCTAAACCCATTGCATAAGCCATTGTAGGTGCATTCTCAGCTAGGGCGATCGCACTATTAATTAACAACGCATCCGCACCCAATTCCATCGCTTGTGCAGCTTCTGAAGGCGCACCAATACCCGCATCTACCACCACCGGCACTTTGGCATTTTCAATAATAATCTGAATATTGGCGGTAGTTTTCAACCCTTGTCCTGAACCAATAGGCGCAGCTAAAGGCATCACAGTGGCACAACCAACTTCTTCTAATCGCTTTGCTAACATGGGATCAGCATTAATATAAGGCAATACCGCAAAACCTTCTTTTACCAACTGTTCCGCCGCGTGCAAAGTACCAATGGGATCAGGCAACAAATATTTAGCATCAGGTATAACTTCTAACTTGACAAAATTATTATCTTCCTGTCCTAATAACTTCGCCATTTCCCGTCCTAACCGTGCCACCCGGATCGCTTCTTCCGCAGTTTGACAACCAGCAGTATTAGGCAACATCCAAATTTTACCCCAATCTAAAGCTTCTGCCAAACCTTCATGTCCAGGGGCGTTAGTTTGTACCCTTCTGACAGCAACGGTAACAATTTGACAACCACTAGCAGCAACACTTTTCTGCATTTCTTCAATACTGCGATACTTTCCTGTTCCTGTCATCAAGCGAGATTGAAAGGTTTTGCCAGCAATAACTAAACCTGAATCTTGTAAGTTAAATTCCGCAGGTTGAATAGATAAATTTTTACTATGTCCGTTAGTGAAATTAGCAGGATGGGTAAGCATGGATGTTGTAGTAGATGACTGAGTGGGAACGGGTGTATTTTGAAAGCGGGAATAATGGAAATGAGTTAAAAGCGGATCGGTTGTTTGTGACAAAATCACATCTGCAATTAAATTTGCTGTGACTGGTGCAAGTAAAATTCCATTGCGATAATGACCAGTAGCCAAAGTTAAATTGCTACAATGACTTTCGCCTAAAATCGGTAATTCATCGGAAGTAGCAGGACGAAAACCCCACCACATTTCTTGGATGGGATAATCTGCTAATTGGGGATAAAGACGGGTTGCAGCTTCCAGTAAACTTTGAATACCTGCTGGTGTGTTATCGGGAGTAAAACCGACATTTTCACTGGTAGCACCTAAAACAATAGAACGGTTACGACGAGGAACAATGTAAATATTTTTACCAAATAAAACCCTTGTTAAAGGTAATTCTGTCACAAATTCCGGTACTCGCAACCGCAACATTTGACCTTTGCGGGGATGCACTGTTAAAGGTAATAATTGATTAGACCAAGCACCAGCAGCTAAAAGATAATGGTCAGCCCTAAGAAAACCTATGTTAGTTTGGATACCGATAACTTGCCCTTGTTGCTGGGCGATCGCCTCAACTGTCACACCATCTTTGAATGATACACCCAAAGACTCAGCCGCAGTCCGCAACACCTTCACCAAAGTTTGATTATCAACCTGGCCATTTTCAGGATACCACCAACCACCAACCACATCAGCGCCTAACCCCGGTTGATATTCATGAATAGCTGCTTTATCTAACCAATAAGCTGGTGATTGGTGATTGGGAATAAATTCCTTTTTCTCCCCTGCCTCCTGATATACTGGGGCGAGGATGCCACAAGGCCAATAACCTGTATTGTTTAAATCTTTTTTGGCTGTTAACTCTTCTAATTTACTAATCCAGTCAGGATATAAAGAGAGCGATCGCCGACACAAATCAAGCATAGCAGCATCGGCGATATTTTCCGCATCAGGGGCTAACATTCCTGCGGCTGCATGGCTGGCTGCGGCAGTAAAATCACGGCAAACGACAGTAACATTTGCATCCCGCAACTTTAACTCAACAGCGCAAGCCAACCCGATAATGCCACCACCAATAATTAAAACGTCGCTAGTCATCAGTCAATAGTTATTAGTCATTAGTACATAACTAATAACCTATCAGGATTATTAATTGGTGATTGGTGATAGTTGATAGTTGATAGTTGTTTTTACCCAGTCCCCAGTCCCCAGTCCCCAGTCACCAATCACCAATCCCCATTACCATAAAGCGCGAATAGGTTGTTTATCTTGATCGATAGTACCTGAATTTGAGCTAGTATCTGTTGCAGAAGTAGAAGTATCAGTATCAGTATTATTTGAGCCTTGTGTACTATCACCAGAACCTGTAGGCGTAGTATTGGCATTACTTTGAGCTACACTGGTGCGGCGAGTATCATCAGAAAAATCATTTCTGTTAGTGTTGGAGGTTTCAGTGTTATTTCTGTTAGCAGCGGTTGAATCATCCCTACTGGCAGTGCTATTAACATTAATATTGGCTGGCAAGACACTAGACTCTCTCCTTCCAGGAGGAACATTAGCAGTTTGTTGTCCACCCATCGGAAAATTAATACCAAGTAACGTACCTAGTAAAATTGCCACGCCTCCAGCCATTAAAATTAAGGGAGTCCATCTACCCATCTTGTTTTGTCTCCTTTTTAACCTTCTGGTGTCCAAACTATCTGAGAACCTTGACCCCAAAAACCATCAAATTTTGTAACTTTCACATCTCCTAAAACCTGAGTTTGACAAGCTAAACGCAAATCAGATGTAAGAGAATGGGGAGGAAGCGATCGCCGCGTTCGATCACGCCAATTTGCTGCGGACACTTCGCCTTCTACCTTAACCGCACAAGTACCACAACTGCCAATACCCCGACAGTTTATTACCTGAGAACCACCGTTATGGAGGTCAACACCATTTTTTAGCAGCACTTTTCTTAAATTGGCTTTGTTTTCACACTCAATTAATTTACCTTGAGCTACAACTTTCGGCATATTTAAATTACCAAACTAAATTACAGCAGGTGACAGGTGACAGGTGACAGGTGACAGGTGACAGAAATAAATTTACCAATTACCAATCACCAATTACCAATCACCAATTACCAATTACCAATCACCAATCACCAATCACAACTTATGAGCAAAACTACCTCTCCTCAAATTTCGTTATATGACACTACTCTCCGTGATGGTACTCAACGGGAAGGTTTATCAGTGTCTATAGAAGATAAATTACGCATTGCCCACAGACTAGATCAACTAGGTATACCATTTATTGAAGGTGGTTGGCCAGGGGCGAATCCTAAAGATGTCCAGTTTTTCTGGCAACTCCAAGAAAACCCCCTCAAACAAGCGGAAATAGTTCCCTTCTGTTCCACCCGTCGTCCTCATACCCAAGCCAGTGATGAACCCATGTTACAAGCGATTTTGGCGGCTGGTACACGCTGGGTGACAATTTTTGGAAAATCTTGGGATTTGCACGTTATAGAAGGACTCAAGACCAGTCTGGATGAAAATTTAGCCATGATCCGCGACACGATTGAGTATTTAATCTCTCAAGGACGGCGTGTAATTTATGATGCTGAACATTGGTTTGATGGTTATAAGCAAAATCCTCATTATGCTTTACAAACAATCAAAACAGCAGCAAAAGCAGGGGCGGAATGGTTAGTTTTATGTGATACCAATGGCGGAACTTTACCCCATGAAGTTTCTCAAATTGTCTCAGTTGTCGTCAGGGAAATAGGAAATACAGAAAAAACTCTTACCCAATCACCAATCACCAATCACCAATCACCAATCCCCCACATAGGAATACATACTCATAATGATTCGGAAATGGCAGTTGCTAATGCTATAGCAGCAGTGATGGCAGGTGCAAAAATGGTACAAGGGACTATAAATGGTTATGGTGAACGCTGCGGTAATGCTAACCTGTGTTCTCTGATTCCTAATTTACAGCTAAAACTTGGTTATAGCTGTATCAGTGAACACCAGCTACATCAACTTACAGAAACCAGTCGTTTTGTTAGTGAAGTTGTCAATCTCGCACCTGATGATCATGCACCCTATGTAGGACGTTCAGCTTTTGCTCACAAAGGAGGGATTCATGTTTCTGCGGTGGAACGTAATCCTTTAACTTATGAACATATTACACCTGAACAGGTAGGAAATCGTCGTCGCATTGTCATTTCTGAACAGTCTGGTTTAAGCAATGTTTTAGCTAAAGCTCGAACTTTGGGAATAGAATTAGATAAAAACGATCCCCAAACTAAACACATTCTTCAACGCATGAAAGACTTGGAAAGTGAAGGTTATCAATTTGAAGCTGCGGAAGCTAGTTTTGCTCTATTAATGTATACAGCTTTAGGACTAAGACAGGAGTTTTTTGAAGTTCAAGGTTTTCATGTTAATTGTGATTTGGTGGAAGGGAAAAAAAGCACCAATTCTTTAGCTACAATTAAAGTAGCTGTGAATGGTCAAAATATTCTGGAAGCAGCAGAAGGTAATGGTCCTGTTGCAGCTTTGGATGCTGCTTTACGCAAAGCTTTGATGAATTTTTATCCACAAATTGCCGATTTTGAATTGACTGATTATAAGGTAAGAATACTCAACGGAAATAGAGGAACATCTGCAAAAACACGCGCTTTGGTTGAGTCGGGAAATGGTCAACAACGCTGGACAACTATCGGAGTTTCTGCTAATATTTTAGAAGCTTCTTATCAAGCTGTAGTAGAAGGTTTGGAATATGGGTTGTTGCTGCATTTCCAAGCAGAAAAAGCATTGAAAATTTAGCAGTGATATAAATGTGATCAAATGGTCAAAATCAGGATATCCAGGATTACAGGATTCACAGAATTTACAGTAATTTTGATGATTTATAATTTGGCGATCGCTCTTTTTCCCACTGCATGAAATCTCAAAATCCCCATTTTCAGGATTTTTGTGATTTTTTTTGTTTTAAGACTTGACAATGCCAAAAATTTACAGTAGACTTATGTTAGAAGTGGAAATATGTGGGCGCATATATAGTAAATTTTTCAATCTTCAACATCTTAATTTCCACCCACATTCAAGAATCCCCAAAAACAATACATAAAATCTCATCTTGTACATCCTCAAATCTTGGACATCCTGATTCAGACAAAATCCCATTTTTTTTATTTCTTATAATAATAAGAATCATTAATCAATTTTACTGCCAATCATCTCCACCAACCAACTGAGCGATATAATCATCCATAATTGCTGGTAACTCCTTAGCAGAATAAACATAAGTTAAAGACAACAATTTATTTGCAGTAGCTAAAATTTCATCTTTATCTATAACTCCTGCAAGCTGCGAACGACTGTATTTACCGTTCGTTACCTCAAAACTAGCGTCAACTATCGCATCCTCAATTACTTCTTCCTCAATTAAATTAGTCCATTCATCTTCATTCACATAATAGGATTTTTTATTATCCTTCAAATTTATCTTTTTAATTTCTCTAATAGCATTACGAATAGAAGCAACCCAAGATGCAGTTAATCTCTGTTCCACTTGATTTTTAATCAAATGAATCAATAAAATTTTTAAATAAGATTGGATATTTCGCAGAATAGCTTGTTTACTCATTCCTGCCAATTCATCTACAATTTCTAAAGCTTCTGCGTAACGTCCTTGTAAAATATTATTTCTGAGGTCTATCAATTCCTGAGTCATCGCTTCTAACCTCAAACCATCAAAAAACCAAAATCCTAATTTATTCTCTCATCTTACCAAATTCTCATCAAACTATAGAAAATTACAGAAAATTCCAGTATGCAAATTCTTAAATCCTGCGAATCTTAACTTCAACACTTCAAAACCTGTTATCTAAAACCTGTTATATATGGCGCGGACAGATTTCTAGATATAATAAAAATATAGCAAAACTCAGAACAACTGTCAACCCCCTAGCTGAAATTACCAAAACTCGTTAAATTATTGACATCATTCTCAATAATCTTGAGAAAACACCCACCCTTATTGATAGAAATCTTTTTTTTCCCAAATCCCATACAAATTACTTATACCTCTTACTTATACCTCTCTGCGACTCTGCGCCTCTGCGTGAGAAAAAAAACCAAGATAATAAAGTGAGGAAACCTCTACAGCCTAAATGCCCACAGTGACTTTGATGGATTTGTTAGACTAAACACACCAGGATATTTTCAGTCAAAAAGCCAGCAGACGAGGCCATTCATGCTTACAAATACCCTACTTCTTTCCAATCAACTCCCCAGTTTACAGTATTCATCAACAACAGAACGCTTCGACGACACCTGGGAAGCGCCCCTGGCCACCCTTTTGGGACTAGGACGCGCTGCTGGTGCAGATTTTGTAGAATTTTTCTTAGAACGTCGTAACTACATTAGTTGTTTAGCAGAAGACGATACCATCACCAGCATCTCACCCAGTTTAGCCAGTGGTGCAGGAGTGAGAGTATTTCGAGGCAAAGCCGACTGTTACGTTAGCACCAATAACCTGACATTTGCTGGACTAAAAGCAGCCTTAGAAAAAGGTCTTTCCATCCTGGGATTACAACTGCCAGGACCAACTGCTTTCATCCCCGAAATCAACCTAGAATTATTGAGAGACTACGCCACCAAACGCGGTAAAGATGGCTGGCTCCCCTTATGCAGTTCCATCCGCGAAATGGGAGAAATCCTTCTTGATGGTACTACCCAACTCAACAAAAAAGCTACCCACGTTCAGTCTCGCCGAGCTACTTACTTCCGTGACTGGCAAGAAGTATTAATTGCTGCCAGTGATGGCACATTTGCCCGTGATATTCGCCTCACCCAGTCAGTCGGCTTTAATCTTCTGTGCGCTGATGGTGCCAACCGTGCTTCCATCGGTGAACGTTCAGGAAACACCAGTGACCCCAACTTCCTGAAAACCTGGGATTATCAACAAGCTTCCGAACAAATTGCCGAATCTGCGGGTAAAATGCTATATGCAGATTACGTAGAATCAGGAAATTACCCCATTATCATGGCCAATCATTTTGGGGGAGTAATATTCCATGAAGCTTGCGGACACCTATTAGAAACCACCCAAATAGAACGCAAAACCACACCATTTGCAGATAAAAAAGGCGAAAAAATCGCCCATGAAAGTTTAACAGCCTGGGATGAAGGACGCTCAGACAACGCCTTCGGCACAATTGATATGGATGACGAAGGAATGCCCGCCCAAAGAACATTATTAATAGAAAAAGGCGTTCTCAAAAACTTCCTAGCTGACAGAACCGGTTCAGTAAGAACTGGACACCCCAGAACAGGCAGTGGTCGCCGTCAAAATTACACATTTGCTGCTGCAAGTCGCATGAGAAACACATATATTGATACCGGCGAATACAGCAACGAAGATTTATTTGCTTCCATTGATAAAGGTATTTACTGTAAAAAAATGGGTGGTGGAAGTGTAGGCGCAACCGGTCAATTTAACTTTAGCGTTGACGAAGCTTATTTAATAGAAAATGGCAAAATTACCAAACCATTAAAAGGTGCTACCCTCATCGGTGAAGCAAAAGAAATCATGAACAAAATTTCCTTATGTTCCAAAGATTTAGAACTAGCACCTGGTTTTTGTGGTTCTGTTAGTGGCAGCATTTACACCACAGTAGGACAACCACATATTAAAGTTGATTCCATCACCGTCGGCGGCAGATAAAACAACAAATAAAAGTCATTTCGATGAAAACAGATAAACCATATCATCTGCGTTTATCTGCGTTCATCTGCGTTCAAAAATCCAAAATCTAAAATCCAAAATTGCATCATGTCTAACATTCAAGAAATCGCTAAATACGCCCAAGAAAACGCCCAAAAACTAGGCATTAAAAAATTTGACATTTACGGTTCAACTGTAGACGATACCAGCGTGCAAGTTGACCAAGGAGAACCCAAACAAGTAAAAGCTTCCAACCGTTCTGGTGTCACAGTTCGAGTTTGGAATGAAGAAAATACAATGGGTGTCACCAGTACCACAGATGTAGATCCCAAAGGATTAGAATTAGCTTTACAAACTGCCTACGAAGCAAGTTTTTTTGGAGTGAAAGAAAACGTTCCTGATTTTAGTCCACAAGCAACAATTCCCATTGAATACACTCCTAAAGAAAAAGCACCCCAAGCACCTGTTTCTGAACTAATTGAAAAACTATTAGTAGCAGAAAAAGAACTTTTAGCTGCTCATCCTGCCATTACAGGAGTGCCTTATAATGGTTTAGCACAAAGAGATATTGACCGTTTTTATCTTAATAGTGATGGTGCTTTAAGAACGGAATCTCATTATTTTGCTTCAGTTTATCTGTATAGTAAAACCGAGGAAGAAGGGAAAAAACCCCGCAGTGCAGGAGCATATCGAGTTAAGGAAAATTTAGCTGATTTAGATATTGCTGGTTGTATCAAAGAAACAGCAGATAAAACTATCAGTCATTTGCATTATGAAAAAATCAAAACTGGTAAATATCAAGTGGTTTTTTCTGCGGAAGCTTTCTTGAGTTTATTGGGTGCATTTTCTAATTTATTTAATGCCCAAAATATTCTGGATAATCAAAGTTTATCCAAAGCTGAAGATATCGGTAAAGAAATTGCTTCACCTTTACTTTCAGTTTATGATGATGCTTTACATCCTGCCAATGTGGGTGCAGAAAGTTTTGATGGTGAAGGTACACCAACCCGTCAAGTAAAGTTAATAGAAAAAGGTGTGTTAACCAGCTTTTTACATAGTGCGGGAACTGCAAAACGGTTAAATGCCCAACCTACAGGTAATGCTAGTATTGGTGCAAAGGTGAGCATTGGTCCCAATTTTTATCATGTTTTTGGCGCTGGTACACCAGAAAAAGAATTAAGTTTAGAAACTGCGGAAAATGTGATTTTAATTGATGATTTACAAGCTCTCCATGCAGGTGTTAAAGCTTTACAAGGTTCGTTTTCTTTGCCTTTTGATGGTTGGTTAGTGAATAAAGGTGAAAAAATTAGTATAGAGTCAGCAACGGTAGCAGGTGATTTTCTGGAGTTGTTAAAATCTATTGTTTATGTAGAGAAGGAAGCGGAATTAACACCAGGGGGAGTTTGTCCTAGAGTTTGGGTAAGTGAACTTTCTATTACTGGGGAGTAATATTCAGGAGGCAGGAGTTTTTTATTTTGGATTTTGGATTTTGGATTTTGGATTGTTTTTGTGATCTCCAATCTAAAATCTAAAATCTAAAATCTAAAATCTAAAATTTTCTTCCCCAGTCACCAGTCACCTAATATTGAACTGTGCCATCAGGCATTACAGCTTCACGCAAATTTGCACCCATGATATTTGTGCTACTCATTTCTGCTTTGAACAAATTTGCCTTACTTAAATTAGCACCTCTCAAGTCTGTTCTGGCCTCAATCGTTAGCCCAGTCTGGCATAAGGCATTCATGAAACTCCCATTAAAAGAGGGTTTTCCTGACTCCTGACTTCTGCTATGTGTAATTTGGCTGTTAAGCTAAATTGAGATCATTAATTTCCCGAATATTGTAAAGTTTGAGTTAATAGGAGGAAATACTATGAACAGTTGTATTTTAATGGCAGAAATTTATGATGCTCCCCAACTGCGACACACACCCGACGGTTTGGAAATCACAGAAATGATAGTTCATGTAGCGGGGTTGCGGCCAGATGATCCCTCACATCCGTTAAAAGTGGTAAGTTGGGGTAACTTAGCCAAAGACATTCATCAAAATTATCATCCAGGCGATCGCGTGATCATCGAAGGACGCTTAGGGATGAATACTTTTGAGCGTCCCGAAGGATTTAAAGAAAAACGTGCTGAGTTGACAGTACAACGGATTCATGCTTTAAGCAAAGGTGTACCAACGGATCAACCAGCAGCACAACGTCCCCTAGAGATTGTCAATCATCAATCAAGCAGACCTGCACAAACTCCAACTACAACATTTACAAATCCCGCACCCCAACCAACCACCCCAGAGCCTACCTATCAACCTGTAAGTTCTCAACCTCCATCCTATCAACCCACGACAGAAGCAGAACCCGATCCAGACGACATTCCATTTTAAGGTGATTGGTGATTGGTAATTGGTAATTGGTAATTGGTAATTGGTAATTGGTAATTGGTAATTGGGTTATTAATCTTAACCCTGTCACCTGTCACCTGTCACCTGTCCCCTACTCTCCGCTGGCTTCACCCCATTCTCGAATAGCGGGGAAAACAGAAGAATAATCATCTTCTGGATAGGACATTTTCATTGCTGACTGTAAGATGTGTTTTACACCCTCAATACTGCTGAGATTCAAACCAAGGGATTTAGCTTCAGAGATAAATAAATCTATTTCTTTGATCAATTGTTTGGTGGGTAAGTTGGCTTTGGAATAATTGCCATCTAACATCCGGTTTAGATTTTGATCAAAGATAGGCGCATAAAGTTTACTGTCCCGCAGGACTCGCATAAATAATTCTACATCAATGCCTTGCAACTGGACAAAAGCCAGACTCAGGGCAAAGCTAGTAGTGAGGGAAGCAATGAGTTGATTGAGTGCTAAAGTCAGGGATGCTGCTGATCCTACAGGTCCAATGTATACAGGATCGGGTCCAAAATTTGATAGTAATTTGACATGGCGTTGATATTGTTCTTCTTCACCACCCACCATGACAATTAATTTGCCAGTTTCCGCTTCTGGGATACTACCGAGTACAGGCGCTTCTATGTATTCACCACCAGCCGCAACTACCGCATTTCTGATTTCTTGGCTTTCTTGGGGAGTAGTTGTCCCCATTTGAATGATGCTGCGTCCTGATAAAGTATGCCAAGAAGTATCTGTGAGCAAGACATGATAAATAGCTGCGGCGTTAGATAGCATAAGAATTATACAGTCAGCAGAACGAATTGCTTCACGGGGTTTTGTGGCAATTGCTGCCCCTGCTGCTTGTAATGGTGCTAATTTTTCTGGGGTGCGGTTGTAGGCAATTAGCTCTATATTGGCAGCTAATAACCTTTGAGCCATCGGTAGTCCCATCAATCCAGTTCCCAGAAATGCCACCTTCATGTTTCACGTTCCTTTGGTAAATCGTAAGTAAAAAGGGAATTGGTGATTGGTAATTGGTGATTGGTAATTGGTAATTGGTAATTGGTAATTGGTAATTGGTAATTGGTAATTGGGTTATTTATCTTCCCAGTCCCCAGTCCCCAGTCACCAGTCACCAGTCACCAATCCCCAGTCCCCAGTCCCCAGTCACCAATCACCAATCCCCAGAAATTAGCCTCCGGCTGCGAAAGTTGCCATAATGACAACTGATAGTAGGATGCCGGGGCTAAGTAGGGTTACTAAGACAATCAGATCATGAGTATTCATAGTTGTTTCTTTGCCAAGGTTTTTAACTTGAAGTAATCACTGTTATCCTAGTCCAAGAAAGACGGATATCAGGATTCACCAAATATAGTTTTAATGTCAGGAGTCAGGATAATTTTAGATTTTAGATTTTAGATTTTAGATTGGAGTTAAGAAAAACAATCCAAAATCCAAAATCCAAAATCCAAAATTGAATCACCAATCCCCTCTACTCTGGTATAGTTAGTCCTTGGAGCGATCGCCTAGTTTCTGTTTCTGTCAATCCTTTGCTTTGCACGAGAACCCCAAAGTTACCTAGTCCTTCTGGGGAGATGAGTTGGTGTAGTGCTTCCCGGCGTTTGAGTAGTTGTGATATGGATTGTTGTTGATAGGAAAGGGCAGCTATTCTTTCTCCTAAACCTAAAGCCATCAAAAATAAACCTTGTTGTGTCCAACCCACTTGATTTAAACCGCATCTTTTTCCCCATTTTTCTAAAGCTGTAAAGTCAACATGGGCGGTGATATCTTGTTTTCCGATGTTGATGTATGGGTTATTATGATGTCGATGTTGGTAGTAGCACTGTAGAGTTCCTTGCGATCGCCTGGGATGATAATAACGACTTGCAGGGTAGCCATAATCAATTGTTAGCACATACCCGCGTTGCAAGCAGTCAGCCACTATACTCAACCAGTCCAAAGCGGCTAAATTAATTTCACTGCGATAACCTTCTTCATAAGCATTTTGGCTGATATCAATCCCCACTAACTGCAAATATTCTGCTAACTGCGGTGTGGATGCTTCCCCAACAACTTCGATAAATTCAATATTTGACTTCTTCCCTAACTCTTCTCCTACAAGATGAGGGAAATTATTGTTATCCCCCTTCTCTTGTAGGGAAGGCGGTTGGGGGGTTAGGTCTTGGGATGTAGTTACATAAATTTCTTGCAGTTTTCCCTCTGCTATGGTGAACTGATGCACAGGAAAAGCATCAATTAATTCATTAGAAAAAAAGCAACCTATGATTGAGTTAGGTGTGATTTCTTCTAAGTTTAACCAGCGCACAGAAAATTCCTGTAATTTTTGTTGTTGTTCCTGTCTTAAACTGGGTGATTTCTCAATAATAATATATTCTATGACATCAAAAAAGTCTGAATAATTAATTTTTAGATAATTGAGAATTTGGGAAGCTAAAACACCTATTCCTGCTCCCATTTCTACCAGATCAAAAGATTTTGGTCTATCTAAATTTTCCCACATTTGGTAAAATTGAACAGCCAGTAATTCACCAAAATCATCACATAAACTCGATGAGGTAAAAAAATCACCACCTTGAAAACCTATGTTAACTGCATTACTGGAATAATAGCCTTGGTCTGGGTGATATAACACCATGTCCATGTACTCAGCAAAGGTAATGCGTTTTTGGGGACTGGTGAGAATGTGACTGGCTATAGTTTGATATAATGCGGGGTTAGAATCCATAAAAAATCAAAAATTTAACTTTCTTTAACTCTCTAAAATCTTAGAGTTTGTTGCTAAAGTTTGCGCCCCTTTTTGCATAATTTCAATATCTGCTTTTGACCATACACGAGAATTATGGCATTGATGAGCTACCAGCAAACCCCATAAACCTCTAGGGATAACAATTGGTACAACTAAGTTAGCACGTACTTGGATACTACGCAGAAAATCTTGATGACAAGGATGAATAGGTTCTAATTCAATATCAGCGATCGCTCTTATTCTTCCATTTAAATACAAGGTCGCATATTCATTATTAAAGCAATTATCTGCTCCCTTTGAACCTAAAATTGATAATTTTTTTGAAATTAAAGATTCAAATGTTACTTGACCGTGCCATTGCTCGTAGAAGTAATAAATAACTACGCGGTCAACCTGTAAAGCTTCTCTAATTTGATGTATGGTTTTGCGGATTAAATTATCTCGATTAATCTTTTTTATCAGACGATCCAGTAGAGTTTGTAAACCTTTTTCAATATGTTGTTGGTGCTGATGTTGATTTTGAATACTTTCAAATTGAGCTTGAGAATGAATTTGCACAGGTTTCAGGTAAAAACTACATAAAAATTGTGTTGATTTATATAGTAGCTTATCAGCAAGTTGAGAGAAAATAATTAATTTACAAATTCAAGAATTTTTATAATCATCAATTCTCCTACTTAGATATTTTTTTGCAAAACATTAAAATCAACAAATATTTTTGTTGAAAAATGAAAATTTATTAAGAAACAAAACATTTTTTCATTATTTGAAATGTTAAGTTATTATTTTTTGTAAAACTTTAAATTTCTTAATATTTAGAGATAAAAAAATATAGATAAAAAAATATAGAGATGCAATAAAACACACCTCTATATATAAAATAAATATCAAACTATCTATGACGTAATGGGAAAGCTTATCTATCCACAGAACCCATAATTACGTCAATACTACCGAGAATAACCACAACATCTGCTACCTTCACACCACGTAACAAAGAGGGGAGAATTTGCAGGTTATTGAAGTCTGCGGGGCGAATTTTCCACCGCCAGGGGAAGACATTATTATCACCTACCAAATAAATTCCCAGTTCACCTTTACCGCTTTCTACACGGGAGTAAATTTCACCAGAGGGAATTTTGAAGGTGGGAGCAACTTTTTTAGCAACATACTGATAATCAAACGCATCCCATTCTGACTTTGGACCAGCCATCATTCGTTTAGCTTCCAGGTTTTCATAGGGACCACCGGGTAAACCTTTGATAGCTTGTTTGATGATTTTCACAGATTCCCGCATTTCCCGCATCCGCACCATGTAACGAGCGAGACAATCACCTGTGGTTTCCCACTGTACATCCCAGTCGAAATCGTCGTAACATTCATAATGGTCAACCTTCCGCAAGTCCCACTTCACCCCAGAACCGCGTAACATTGGACCAGAAAGACCCCAGTTAATTGCTTCTTCACGGGTAATAGTCCCAATACCTTCGATACGACGGCGGAAAATAGGGTTATTGGTAACTAAGCGTTCATATTCGTCAACTTTGGGGAGGAAGTAGTCACAGAACTCTTCACACTTATCTACCCAACCATAGGGTAAATCAACAGCTACACCACCCACACGGAAATAGTTGTTATTTACCATGCGATAACCTGTAGCCGCTTCCCACAGGTCATAAATCATTTCCCGTTCCCGGAACTGGTAGAAGAAGGGAGTTTGAGCGCCTACGTCTGCAAGGAAGGGACCAAACCATAATAAGTGGTTAGCGATGCGGTTCAGTTCCAGCATAATTACACGGATGTAACTAGCGCGTTTGGGAACTGTAATACCTGCTAATTTTTCTGGTGCATTGACTGTCACCGCTTCGTTAAACATCCCCGCTGCGTAGTCCCAACGGCTAACATAGGGAACATACATAACGGTGGAACGGTTTTCAGCTATTTTTTCCATCCCCCGGTGTAGATAACCAATGACTGGTTCACAGTCAACGACATCTTCACCGTCTAAGGTCATAATTAATCTCAGAACCCCGTGCATTGAAGGGTGGTGAGGACCCATGTTTAGCACCATTGGTTCAGTGCGGGTTTCTATTCTACTCATAGATTTTGGTGTTCTCCCGTTGTCTACAATTTGTATTGAACCGCCAAGATGCTAACCAGATACGATTTACCGCATCTGCTAATTTTCAGCTTGTCAGGATAGCAGGTTTGGAGTTGTACTTGATGTTTTATTTTGTCTTGCTTCTTCAATTATTATAGGGATCTGGCGATTCAAGGGATTGTGAGTCTGGTTTTTTTATTTTCTCTTTGGTTGTGGGGTGGAGGGAATTTTTGACGGGTGGTGTTGTTTATATCTAAGTTTTATTAAGGTTTGGGTGGTTTTGCTGGGTTTGAGATATATTTATTTTATCGTTGGGCTAATTAATTTTTATGGCTCACGCAGAGGCGCAGAGTCGCAGAGAGAGAAGCAAGAGTTTTTGTTATGAATTATTTAC
This sequence comes from Sphaerospermopsis sp. FACHB-1194, assembly GCF_014696235.1. NCBI lineage: Bacteria > Bacillati > Cyanobacteriota > Cyanophyceae > Nostocales > Aphanizomenonaceae > Sphaerospermopsis > Sphaerospermopsis sp. FACHB-1194. The sequence continues at coordinate 66,074 of NZ_JACJPU010000003.1, forward strand.
AGGTTTATATTCAAGAAGTTAGTCAGGTTTATCAATCTCAAAATGCTACTGAGCATAGTTATCGTCCTGCTTTGAAGAAGTTAATTGAGTCTTTGGATTCGGGGATTCAAGCTATTAATGAACCTAAACGAATTGCTTGCGGTGCGCCTGATTTTGTGGTAAACAATGGCGTTTTGGAAGTTGGTCATATTGAGGCTAAGGATATTGGGGTTACGCTCAAGAAGGTGGAAAAAACTTCCCAAATGCTTCGTTATTTTGATGCTTTGGGTAATTTGATTTTAACTGATTATTTAGAATTTCGTTGGTATGTCCAAGGTGAGTTAAGGTTATCTGCTTCTTTGGGAAGTATTTATAAAAGAAAAACAATTAAAATTGATGATCATGGTATTAATGAAGTTGAGCAACTTTTCCGGCAGTTTCTATTAACTAAAGTTCCCCAAGTTACTACACCGAAGGATTTAGCTAAACGGATGGCTGGTTTAGCTCAATTAATTAGGGATGCAATTAAGACGGCGTTAAATGATGATGATCAGGGGGGTATGTTACGTCAACAGTTAGAATCTTTTGAACGGGTGTTAATTAAGGGTTTAACTGGTGAACAGTTTGCGGATATGTATGCTCAAACTATTTGTTATGGTTTGTTTGCAGCAAGATGTAATACTGGTAATGTGCAGACTTTTTCACGGGAAACGGCAGCTTTTAAGTTACCAAAAACTAATCCTTTTTTAAGAAGTATTTTTGGACAAATTGCAGGTCCTGATTTAGATGAGAGAATTACTTGGGCGGTAGATACTTTGGCGAATATTCTGCAACAAACTGATATGGCGGAAATTCTTAAAGATTTTGGTAAACCTACCCGGAAAGAAGATCCTGTTGTTCATTTTTATGAGACTTTTTTGGCGGAATATGATTCAAAAATGCGGGAGTCAAGGGGGGTTTATTACACTCCTGAACCTGTAGTTAATTATATCATTAAAAGTGTTGATTATGTTCTTCAACATAAGTTTAATATTAGTAAGGGTTTAGCTGATGCTAAAAAGATTAAAGTTCCTAATTTAAAAGGTGAGGGAGATATTGAAACTCATCAAGTTTTGATTCTCGATCCTGCTGTGGGTACGGGAACTTTTATGCATAGTATTATTGATTATATTTATGATAGTTTTAAGTCTCAAAAGGGGATGTGGTCTAGTTATGTGAGTCAGCATTTATTACCCCGTTTATTTGGGTTTGAATTATTGATGGCTCCTTATACTGTAGCTCACATGAAGTTGGGTTTACAGTTGCAAGAGTTGGGTTATGATTTTAGTTCTGATGAACGGTTAAGGATTTATTTAACTAATACTTTACAAGAAGCTTTTCAGATTCCTCCTGCTGATGGTTTTATGAATAGAATTAGAGATGAAGCTGAAGCAGCAAAGGATGTAAAACAAGATGTTCCAGTAATGGTAATTTTAGGCAATCCTCCTTATTCTTATGAATCTGTAAATACTGATCCTTGGATTGTAGGTTTAGTTAGGGATTATTATCAAGTAGACGGAAAACCTTTGGGAGAAAGAAACCCGAAAGGATTATTAGATGATTATGTAAAATTTATCCGTTTTGCTCAACATCGTGTTTCAGAAACGGGTTATGGTATTGTGGCTTTAATTACGAATCATGGTTATTTAGATAATCCCACTTTTCGAGGAATGCGTCAAAATTTGATGCAAACTTTTGATGAAGTTTATGTTTTAGATTTACATGGTAATAGTAAGAAAAAAGAAGTTGTTTATTCAGAAAATTTTTATAACTCAAGTTGGTGCGTTACGTTATCACTAACGCACCCTACTAACTATCATGTCGGAGACTATTAAGATTATGGAAGATGTTGATAAAATTATTGATAAATACGGTAGTTTTACGTTAGAATGAGATTGTCAATCAAAACAAATCTGCCTACGCGAAATAAAAACATCAAGGTGGGACATAATTTATGCAAGAATTAATGAAACAGCCTTCATCTTGGCTACCCAATGGAATAAACCTGAATCTTGCAGATCAATTTCGTCCTTTTTCTTTTACTGAAGAATTACAACTTCGTTTAGAAGAACTTTTAGAAAAGAATAAAGAAAATTTGCTCAATTCTGATGAAAAAGCAGAACTAGCTGGTTTATTAGAATTAGAAAGGATTTTTAGTTTTATTAACACTAAACTGGCTTCTTAGGAGAATTAAATTATCTGCGTTTAATTATTAATGATTTTACGTCAAATAATAATCATCACTTTAATAAATTAATGAATACATCAGATTTACAAACCCCCATAGATTTAGATGAATTTACATTTTCCCATATTCCTGTTTTAAGTCAGGAAGTAATTACAGGTTTAAATATTCAACCAGGTGGAAATTATTTAGATTTAACTGTCGGTGGTGGTGGCCACAGTCGGTTAATATTAGAAAGTGCTGAAAACACAAAAATTACCGCAGTTGATCAAGATTTGGATGCTTTAAAAGCTGCACAGGAGAATTTAGCAGAGTTTGGAAATAGGGTGAATTTTATTCATAGCAATTTTGCTAATTTTCAATTTCCTGCAAATACTTATGATGGCATTTTAGCAGATTTGGGTGTGAGTTCCTATCATTTGGATAACCCAGAAAGGGGTTTTAGTTTTAGAAATACTGCTAATTTAGATATGCGAATGAATCAAGAACAGTCTTTAACTGCTGCTGATATAATTAATGAATGGGATGAACAAGAATTAGCGGATATATTTTTTAAATATGGTGAAGAAAGACTTTCCCGGAAAATAGCGAAGAGAATTATCGAAAAGCGTCCTTTTCAAACTACCACAGAATTAGCGGAAGCAATTTTTTATTCCGTTCCTCCTAAATATCGACATGGAAGAATACACCCCGCAACTCGCGTTTTTCAATCTTTAAGAATTGCGGTTAATGATGAGTTAAAAGTATTGGAAACTTTGATAGAAAAAGCACCTCACGCGCTGGTTACTGGTGGTAAAATTGCGATTATCAGTTTTCACAGTTTAGAGGATAGAATAGTTAAACACGGTTTAAGAAACTCGGAGTTATTAAGAGTTTTAACTAAAAAACCGATTATTGCAACAGAAGAGGAAATAAAAAATAACCCGCGTTCTCGTTCTGCTAAGTTGAGAATAGCAGAAAGAAAAAACCCAGCAGGTGAGTAAAATAAAAATCTTGTGGTAAAAATCTTGTGGTACGGGCATCTTGCCCGTTATGATAATAATAAATAATAAGATCCCCGACTTCTTGAATAAGTTGGGGATCGGAAATGTTTTGAGTTTTTAAAAACTTTTGAAGTTCACCACAACGCCGTTTTACCTAAGTTTATGACCTGGGTAAACCAGGTGGGAACGGGTGTTGCTTGTTTAAAGTTTCCGAGTGCAAGCTCGGTTTACTGCCACAAGAACGAATTGGTTCCCTTTTCGTTAAAGACATAGATCAAAAAACTTGAGGGCAGTCACCAACGTCGTAGTGTAACTAATTCATTATAACTGTGAAAACCGATTTGTGTAGAGGGTAATGAAAAAATTTTTTAGTTGTCAGTTATGGGTGGTTATTTTACTCTATTCCCAGTCCCCAGTCCCCAGCGATGCACTGAGCTTGTCGAAGTGTCCCCAGTCCCTAGTCACCAATTTAAACAGGATACCAAATAGATTCTATCTTCTGAATGATGGACTCTATAGCATCTCGGTTTTGCTGTTCTAATAATACTGTGATATGTCCAAGTTTACGACCGGGACGAGATTCGGTTTTACTGTACCAGTGCAGGTAAGCATGGGGAATATTTGCTAATTCTTGTCTTTGCTGTACATAATCGCTGTATGATTTTTCATACCCTAGCAGGTTAACCATCACAGCACCAGCACAATGTAAACTTGTATCATTCAAAGATAACCCAGCAACTGCTCTCAGGTGTTGTTCAAACTGGGAAGTTGTACAAGCATCTATGGAAAAATGACCAGAGTTATGAGTTCTGGGTGCAATTTCGTTAATGAGTATTTTACCATCAGCGGTGATAAATAACTCAATGCCAAACACGCCGACTACATCTAAACTATTTAATATTGTATGAGCGATCGCATTAACTTCTGCTGCTTGTTCGGGAGTAATATCCGCTGGTGCGATAACTCGACGACAAACTTGTTGTTCTTGTTGGGTTTCCACCACTGGATACGTGACTATTTCCCCAGTCACAGAACGCGCTGCAATTATAGCTAATTCTTTGGTAAAAGGGACAAAAGCTTCTACTAAGAATTGTGTATTACTTGCATTCACTACTTTTGACAAAGTAGCCAAATCATGGATAATAAAAGTTCCCTGTCCATCATAACCATGTCGTCTGGCTTTGAGAACAACAGGAAACCCTAAATATTCTATTTTTGAAGCTATATTTGAAGCTATATTTTCAGAAATTTCTGATTTTTCGACAGCGAAAAAATGGGGAACTGGTAATTTTAAATCCTGAAAATAGCAACGTTGATGATATTTATCTAATAAAGGAGATAAAGCAGCTAACCTGGGACGGAAACAAACACCTTTCTTCTCTAACAAAGATAAAGCATCTAAGTTAACAAATTCATTTTCAAAGGTGATGACATCGCATTTTGTAGCTAAAATTTCCGTGGCTGCTGCATCATCAACTGCGGCAAAAATGGTATCCTTCGCAATAGATACAGCGGGATCATTTTTGCTAGGAGTTTGTACTATTAATTCTAATCCTAGTTTTTTGGAACTATCCCCCATCATCCAGGCCAGTTGTCCACCACCAATTATACCAATACGCTTTATCGACATCCTAACGACTCACGAGTTTTAACACCAGTTTGAGAATTGACACCACTAGCTTTTTGACATAGCTCTTTAATTTGCGCTCCATCTAAAATTGCATCACTAAAGTCTGCACCTTCGATGTTAACATCAGTAAAAACGGAACGCAGCAAAATAGCTTCTAACAAAACGGCATCACTTAAATCAGCCCCATTTAATTTTACTTCATTAACCATCGCATTGGTTAAATCTGCTCCATGTAAATTTGCTTGTGTCATCACGGAAGCACTCAAAACCGCTCCCCGCAAGTCAGCACCAGTAAAATTAGCCATTTCTAAGTTAGCGTTAGAAAACTCCGCAGCTTGTAAATTTTGTCCTGAAAAGTCATGTCTTCCCAACTCTGCATTACTAAATGATAGGGGATGAGTCCAGTCCACCGCTATGGCTGGAAATGCTACACACCAGATCATAACCGCTAAAAGCAATGGTAAACCTTTTCGCAAATACATCATTTCTTAACTTCTTAACTAATTGTAATGTTTCATGTGTTTCAGTTTACCTCATTATCTTGAGAAGGATATAGGTTTTGCTTAATATTTTTTAATGTGATTTTCTTGTCTTCTGGGAAAGAGTCTTTAAATTCTCTCGAAAGTTTGATAAATCAATTCTTCCTGAAGAAGTTAGCTAATACTCATCTTTTAATTTACATTTATTGATATTCATTAATTCAAGTAAAGTTTATTATCTTTTGTTGCCAACCATCTCTATTCCCTGCTAGTCTTTTGACTAAGAGCAGCAACATTAATTGCTGCACTCAAATTTTCGATTAATTTAACTATTATGGCATTAAGGTTAATTCTATAGCTATCTGTTAGCTGGTTAGGAATCTCTGTTCAATCTATATTCATTGACGACTCAAACTGAAAAATGGAATTTGTATGTTCATGATCAATCATTATTCTATCGAATGGATCGAAGCTTGGTGTATGGAAAACGGCTGGACAGATTTATTTATGGAACGTCGTGGTAATTATTGGGCGTTTCCTCCTGGGGGAGTCATGCCAGAACCAATTCCGGTTCATGTTTTAAGATTAATTAAAGAAGAAAATGGTTTAACAAATGATGAGTTATTTTGGTCAATAACGGCTGTAGTTATTACCATTTTATCTGTGATTTATACCTTTGTTTTTAAGTGTCCCATGCCTTTGGTTTTTGCTTTTGCTTTTAATGCAGTGACGGTGGCACAGCTTGAGCCAGAATATGATTAGATTATTAATTTTTTTTGCAAGTATTATTCTCGTTTCTTCTCGTTACCATACTCTGTATGGGAATGAATTTTAGAAGGCTCTGCCTTTTGCTAAATTAGAGTCAGAGACTCTAGGATGGCATTCCCAGTCAGAGACTGGGAACGAGATAACGAGATATAATAGAGCAGTTATTAATTTTATTAGCAATTTATTAGTAATGTCACAGTGATTTATGGAAGAATTATTAGAACTCAGAGAATTAGTTATTACAGGCAACTTAGAAGCTGCCCTAAATTTAATAGATGAATTAGAGGAAATGAGCAAAGAAGATAAAATTAATAAGATTTATAGTTATTGTGTCATTTTGTTAGTTCACTTAATTAAACAACATTCAGAAAAACGCACAACTAATTCCTGGGATGTTTCTATTCGTAATGCGACGGATGCAATTATTAGAGTTAACAAACGTCGCAAAGCTGGAGGTTATTATTTGCATAAAGAAGAACTAGAGGAGATTTTGTTACAAGCTTATGATCGAGCTTTAGATAATGCTGCTTTAGAAGCTTTTGGGGGAATTTATGATGGATTAACTTTACAAAAAATGATAGATCAAGAATTGATTATCAAGCAAGCTTTAGATTTTATATTTTAATTCTTTTCTCGTTTTCTCGTTACCATACTCTGTATGGGAATGAATTTTAGAAGGCTCTGCCTTTTGTTAAATTAGAGTCAGAGACTCTAGGATGGCATTCCCAGTCAGAGACTGGGAACGAGATAACGAGATAAAACTTAATTCTGACACCTGTACGGGCGAAGCATTCGGGCGACCAATTATCAATTTTATGAAAAGGCTATTTTCCGAATGCTTCGCCCCTACGACTCTTGACTCCTGATGTAATAATTAAATCTTTCTTGCATTTCTTCAATGGTTAAATTCTGAGTCCAATATTCTATTAAAGCATGACCAAATGCCCAAGCATTACTATCTGGTGTCCCAGAATTTTCTAATAACAAAGGCCAAAGAGATAATAAATCAAAGTTGCGTGATTTTTCCCTATCTGTATTTAATAGGGGAAACAGTTCATAGGCGATTTGCAATTTACCAATAACTATCGGTAATTGTTCAACGGGTATTTTTTCTGCTAACAGATAAGCAAGGGTTGGTGAACCTGTTGATAAGGTAGAAATAAATTGCAAAACTGGACTTTTTAGCAGTGCGGTAAGTCCTTGGGTTGTTGCCATTTGAAAGGTGTAATTATCAATGATCTTCGCAGATTCGGTAATGCGGGTTTCTAAGTTGCGTAAAAAGCGGGTGAGGCGTAATTGTTTAGCAGGATCTATTTCTGATAATAATCCTAACGATAATTCGTCTATATTCCAAGCATTGCGCCCTGTTTTTACATCAATGGTAACAATTGGGAAAACCAAATTAGAGAATCTTCCTAACAGTTCATTTCTATATTCTGTCGCTTCTCTGATGGAAATCTCTTTTGGTTTATTTCCCGTTTGCCAATTATATGGAGGTTGCCATTCACGGATAGGACGTAATTTATCTACTTGGGTGACAATGGTAATGATGGGTACATCTGCGACTTCTTTTTTAATGTCTTGGAGAAAGTCTACATCCATTTGTAAAGCGGGATCAAGTGCCGGAGTTACTAATAATAATAAATCGGCTTTTGTGGCATAATCAATGACTACATCCCGCAAATCATCGCGTTTTACTTGTTCATAACCAGGAGTATCACAAAGATTGAGAATTTCTCCGGTTTCTGTTTGCCAATGATAGGTTTTAATTTCATCGGTGCTGGGTAAAACGTCAACTGCTGCTAGTTCACTTTGAAAAAGTGTATTGATTAAACTGCTTTTACCTGCACCATTTCTACCGACAATAAGAATGTTAACTGGCTTTTGTTCTACTTTTTCTGGTGGTTCTGCTTGGGTGAGAATATCGCGCAGGGTTTGGGTTTTAGGTTGGGGTAGGGTGGGGGTAGGTAATTCAATTTTAGTTCCTGCATAAAGGGATATTGCTTGTTTGCATAAGTTCCGCAAAGCTGCTTCTCTTAATACTTGATTTAGGTTAATTAATAATTCTTGAGAAGCGCGATTACCAATACCTTCACTGGCTTTTTTGGCTACCGCAGCCACAGGATTTAAAAACCATTTAGCGAAATTCCAAGCTTTTAAAAATTTGCGTGCAGATGGTTCTAATTTACGGTAAACTTCATAAGCTTGATAAGTTTGTCCGACGGTAACTTGATTAAGAACAGGGGATAATTTTTGCATCCATTTATCCATGTCATCCACAGTACCACGAATAAGTCCATAGACTTGGGGAATGTAAATGTTAAGCAGGGGATATTTAATTTCTGGGTTATAAATTTGAGCGATCGCAATTACTAAATTTTGACATCTTTGCCAGAAAGTTTGCAAATCTTCCCAAATTGGACGATCATTTTGAGCATCATTGAGGACTTTTTGCAATGCAATTTCTATTTGTTGGGTTTTGTCTTTTCCAGTGGATACATCTATATTATTATCGCTGCTAGATTCTAATTCTTTTCTGACTTCAGCAAAAACATTTTCAATTTGGTTAACTGCTGGTTTTGTCCATTTTACTAATAACCATCTCCAGCCTACAAATACAAGGGTAAATATACCCCAAATCCAATTTATTCCCCAAGCGTGAATTTGCATTCCTGCGGATACAAGGAGGAAGGTAATAATGATTGCTATTGGTGAGACTAGGATAATCCATTGCCAGGGTTTTAAACGTACCATATTTTGATACCTGTGTTTGTCGTGTTTTGTATATTTCTATTTTGAAGCTAATACTTGTGTAATAGTTAGTTGTGTGTAACAAAGTGTAATTATTTGGTGGTAATAGTCCGCAGTAGGTGTAAGTTAAGATAACAAGTTGTGCTGAAAGTGGAGATTTTTTAGGAATTACGATAGGATTTATGTGAAGAAATCACAAAAAATTGCGTCTTGTGGCTTAAATTATGCTTTTAGATTTTACAGTAGAAAACTACCGTTCAATTAAAGAACCTGTTACCCTAAGTGCGATCGCTCAAAAACCCAGTCGTCGTAAAACCAGCGAAAGCAGCAAACGCAAAGGGATAAAATCAGATCATGAAATTGCACCTGGGTATTATGTGGAAGGTTGGGATATTGAAGTTTTACCTGTTCTGGCAATTTTTGGCGCTAACGCATCCGGTAAAAGTAATGTGATTCAAGCTTTGGATTATTTATTAATGATGATGTCTCCTGGTATACACGAGATAAAAGCTATGGGAGTACACAAATTGATTAAATATGCAAAACTAGATCCTTTTAAATTAGATAGTATATATGCTCAAAAATCTACAAAATTTGAATTAAGAACCTTATTTGATGATAATATTTATACTTATTCATTAGAAATTAATCAACATCGTGTAATTTCAGAAAAACTAGATTACTCATTGCATACAACTAAGCGAACTCGTCGTTTATTTTATCGTCAATGGGATGAGAACAGCAAAAAATTTATATGGAAAATAGGTAGTGATTTTTCTGGACCACATAATCAACTTCAAAGCAGTATTAAAGAAACAGAACTATTTATTAGTATATTAATACAATTGGAAATTAATATTGTAAAAAAACTATTTAACTGGATAAAAACGAGAAATCCTGGTGTAAATTTAGGTATTGAAAAATTAGATTTAACTACAATGAATTATGTAATACAGCAAATGAAGGCTTCTACGTCTAATATAGTCCTTAAAGAGTGCTTGAAGATTATACAACAGTTTGATACTGGACTTTCCAGAATTGAATTAAGAAAGAAATTTGAAGAAGATTTTGAATACAATATATATGCCGTACATACAACACATGAAGGCGATGAAATTGAGTGGCTTTTAGATGAAGAATCTTTGGGTACACAACGCCTTTTATACTGGGCATTCCAGATAGTAATAACTTTGAACAATGTTGGTAGATTAATAATTGTTGATGAATTAGGTACAAATATTCACCCAAACATTGTAAAATATATTATCAAGATGTTTCAAAATCCCAAAACAAATCCTAAAAATGCCCAACTAATTTTCACCAGTCATGATAATACATTACAAAGAAATAACTTACTCAGACGGGATCAAATATGGTTTACCCAAAAACGCCCAGATCATAGTACAGAATTATATCCTTTAACTGATTTCCATGTCAGAAATGACTTAGCAATAGATAAAGCTTATTTAGATGGACGCTTTGGAGCAGTTCCATTTTTACCATCGGATGAAACAATGATATTACAGGGTGATGAGGAATGTCCAGAAAGTTAGAACGTCGTCAACCAAGCAGAAAAATTACTCAAAAAATCCTCATCGCTTGTGAAGGAAGTAAAACAGAACCGATTTATTTTAATAGTATTCGCAATGATTTGCGTTCACCAACGTTAGAAATTATTGTATTACCTCCTCAAAAGAAAACAGACCCAGGTAATATCATTGAAAGACTAATTGAAGAAAGACAACAGATGAAAAATGAAAAAAGATGGACTACAAATGATACTGCTTGGGCTGTTTTTGATGGAGATGAACATATTGAAAGAAGCAAGGATAATTGGCAAAAAGCTATTAATAGAGCTAATAGTCAAAAAATTAATTTAGCAATTACAAATCCTTGTTTTGAGCTTTGGTATTTAATTCATTTTCAAGATCATTTATCACAAATAAATCGAGATAAATTACTAAACTTACTCAATAAACATATCCCAGAATATGATAAATCAATGTCTCTCTATCCCAAACCATTAAAACTATTAACGGAAACAGCTATTCAACGTGCTGAAAAAATAGCCAAGCAAATAGAACGCGAAGAATTATATAAATATTCCAATCCCTGTTGTAGCGAGTTACCTAAATTAATTAGTAGTTTATTAGGTTTAAAAGATAGCAGTAGTCAGTCCTAACTATAATATTATACACAAATAATCTTATATCATCCTCGGTTATCCGCATTTATCCGCGTTTAATTCACTTTAAAATCCTACTCCATCCAAATATCAAAGAATCAACACAGGGATCAGTCAGTATTAATAAAACCTTATCTCTCTAAAATACCGCATATATAATATAACCTTGTGAAGAATTGTTAAGAAATTCTTATTAAAAAATATTGCAATCCCTTGATTTAGTTGCTAGTGTGTGTAGTGGCAACATACTGGTAAAAGCTCGGATCTAAAGAGAGGTAAAACCGATGCGCTGTATCCACTCTGCCAATGAACTTCAGTTTTGAGAAAACCATCGTCAAAACGAGAAATTTCTACCTTGTCAGCAAAAGAGGGGTATTGCAGATGAGTAACAGAAAAATCTCGTGTGAATAGAATTACCATTCATCGTCTTACCCAGAGATAGGAAAAGAAAGGGAAGGCGGAAAATTTGGAGGTAAAAACCGATGAATATTCAAGGTAAAGTTGCTCTAATTACGGGGGCCTCTCGTGGCATTGGAAGAGCGATCGCATTAGAATTAGCCCAGCAAGGAGTAAAGCGGTTAATCTTGGTAGCACGCGATCGCCAAAAATTAGCCGAAGTCGCCCAAGAAATCGAGAAATTGGGAACCGAAACCACAATCATTCCTTTAGACTTAACCCAACCAGTCAGCGTGAATATTGCGATCGCCCAAATTTGGAAAAATCACGGACCGATACACCTGTTAGTTAACTGTGCCGGGATCGCATACCAAAACTCATTTCTGCAAACAAAACTTCCCCAAGTGCAAGAAGAACTTTCCGTCAACCTATTGGGAATGTACACCCTCACAAGTTTGATAGCGCGACGCATGGCCAGCCAAAAAGAGGGAACAATTGTTAACGTTTCCAGTCTCATGGGTAAAGTAGCAGCACCAACAATGGCCACCTATTCCGCCACCAAATTTGCCATTTTAGGATTTACCCAAGCGTTGAGACGGGAACTAGCAGAACACAACATCCGCGTTGTGGCCTTACTTCCCACCCTCACAGACACAGACATGGTGCGCGACTTAAAACTATTTCGCGGTGTTACCCCCATGACACCCCAACAAGTAGCCCAAACCCTGATCATCGGACTGCAAAAAGACAGATCAGAAATATTAGTTGGATGGCAATCTCATTTAGCAGTTTGGTGTCAAAACCTAGCCCCTTGGTTACTAGAAATAGTATTACAACTAACAGCACCAAACAAACAACCTCAAACCAACATCATCAAGAATTTCATCACAAAAATTCAACACTTTAGCAATTCGTTGTTTTCTAGAAATCGTCTAGCTTTTGGAACTGCCCGCAAGTAATTGTCAATAACTCCATCCCCCTTAATACCACCTCTCTGAAACACAACGCCTTAACTTTACAGCAGTTTTCATGTATTTAAACCACACTCTAAATTAATTTCTTTCTGACTTTGAGCCTTTGCTCCTTTGTGCCTTTGCGCGAAACCTGAATCAAGATGTGGTTCATTTACCTGAAAATAGCTGTAATTACTTAAAAAATTTCTACTTTGCGAACTTTGCGAACTTTGCGGTTTATTTCATAAATTAGTAATTTAGTAATTACGCAAAATTATGAAACAAAGAACCACAAAGGACACAAAGCACACAAAGGCAAGAGAGCTTCAGAAATAGAAAAAAGCTCCCCTTTTTCAGGGGGGTTGGGGGGATATTCAATTAATTTTCCTTTTCAGGTAAAACCGAAAATAGCCAAACCAATAAAATACATTAACCGCAACCAACAAACCCGCACCCCAATAAGTGTGAACACCAGGAAATAAATAAATTGTTGCCCCCAAAACCAACAAAATTTCTACAAAAGCAGCAATGCGCCCATAATGCTTAACATCCCAATAAGACACCGGACTAATAAAACGATAATTACTAAAAGGAAAAAAGTGACGATGTGCATCATTATTATGAACAGGAAAATCTAACAAAGAGTGCAACACCATACTAATAAAACCAACCTCAATTATTTGCCAATTTCCAAAATGGGCAATTAAAACACCCAGCAAAGCTAGAGGAATAGAATGAAACGTACTCACAATAAATTGCCAAAAAGGTTGATAATAAACCTCAGACCAAATCTGCCGTTCTGGTAAACGGTAAACAAACTTCATCAAAAAATAGAACACAAATATGGGAATATCAGGAAGGATTGCACCGATGATAATAGCTGGACTTGCCTGAGTGCGTAATTGTTGATGAAAAATCACCAGATTTATAATTGCATGGCTTGGGGTATTCATTGTTAAATATCAGTGCAAAATTGACAGTTATACCTGATTTTGGAAAAAACGAAAATGTTGAAATTACCATCTAATCTATCAAATTTACCCGAAATCATTGATAATTTACCAAATATATCAGGTTGGGAAAAAGAAGTTATATCTGTAGTCAACCATAATCAACCTGTATTTTTACCAACAACAAATATCAAATTAGCAGATGTAAAAGCGGTATTTGCGATCGCTCTCCATATGCACCAACCCACTATACCAGCAGGATATAATGGTTCACTGATCAGCAACCTACAATATATGTTTGAACACCAAAACGAAGGAGACAACCACAACGCAGGACCATTCGCTTATTGTTATAGTCGCATGGGAGAATTTATTCCTGAATTAGTCCATCAAGGTTGTAATCCCCGTGTCATGTTGGATTATTCTGGTAATCTATTATGGGGACTGCAACAAATGGGAAGAAGTGATATTTTAGAAAATCTCAAACGTATCACTTGCGATCCTACCTATCAGCCTTATGTAGAATGGTTGGGAACAATGTGGAGTCATGCAGTCATTCCTTCCACACCCATAGCTGATCTTAAACTACACATTATTGCTTGGCAACATCATTTTGCAGCAATTTTCGGATGGGAAGCACTAGCAAGAATTAAAGGATTTTCACCCCCAGAAATGCACCTCCCAAACCATCCAGATACCCTATTTGCATTTATCAAAGCCCTCAAAGAATGTGGTTATCGTTGGTTATTGGTGCAAGAACATACAGTAGAAACAATTAACGGTGAACCTTTGAATTATAAACATTTACCACATCAATTAATTGCCCGTAATTCCCAAGGAGAAACAATAAGTATTACCGCATTAATTAAAACCCAAGGTTCAGATACTAAATTAGTTGCCCAAATGCAGCCATACTATGAAGCGAAAACTTTAAATAAACAACAATTAGGAGATGTTTTAATACCGCCAATCGTTACTCAAATCGGTGATGGTGAAAACGGTGGTGTAATGATGAATGAATTTCCTGGCGGTTTTAAACAAGCTTGGTGGGATATGTTAGAAAATGGGGGAGGTAAAAGTGGCGTTGTCGGTGTTTGTGGTACAGAATATTTAGAATTACTAGAAGTTGCTGGTTGTCAACCAGAAGATTTTCCCCAATGTCAACCCATCGGACAACATCAAATTTGGCAGCGAATAGCTATAGATAATTATCAACCGGATGCTGTGGAAAATGCTATTCAAGCAATCAAGAAAACTAACCCTAATTTCCATGTTGACGGCGCATCATGGACGAATCATATTAGTTGGGTGCAAGGATACGAAAATGTGTTATCTCCCATGTATGAATTAAGTAATTTATTTCATCAAAAATTTGATCACCTGTTGTCAAATACATCAGATAAACCTGTAACTAGAGAAACCCACTACCGCCAAGTTTTATTACATAACCTCTTGTTACAAACAAGCTGTTTTCGTTATTGGGGACAAGGAGCGTGGACAGATTATGCAAAGGAAATTTACCAACGTGGTCAAAATTTACTTGAATATCCCCCTAATAAGTAATCAGACAAAATTAAATTCACTCGTTTTATGGTGATCTGAGGTAGCAGTGTAAAATGTAAAGTTAGGTTATCGTTTAAAAAGCTGACTGCTAAAGACAGATGGCTAAATACTGACAACGTTGCATTTGATCCCCGATTGATCCCCGTTTCTTCCTGATTTAGATAAAATGACTAGGCATAACTCCAAAATTCCCAACCGCTGTTGACTGCGACATGATGATCAATCAACTGAACAATGGTTTCACCCTATTTCTGAGTCTGCTAGTCGAGGCCATGCCTTTTTTGCTGCTAGGGGTGTTATTTTCCAGTTTGCTGTTATTTTTTATTGATGAGCGCAAATTGGTAAATATAATGCCCACAAATCCCCTGCTGGGAGCTTTGTTTGGCAGTATGATCGGCTTTTTATTTCCAGTGTGTGAGTGCGGTAACGTGCCAGTGGCACGGCGATTATTAATGCAAGGAGTACCCACACCAGTAGCCATAGGCTTTTTACTAGCAGCACCGACAATTAACCCAATTGTGATTTGGGCAACTTGGACAGCATTTAGAGATCAACCAGAAATAGTAGTGTTAAGAGTCGTATTGTCCTTAGCGATCGCTACAATTATCGGTTTTGTTTTCAGCTTCCAAAAAGATTTAAGTCCTTTCTTGCAACCGGCGATCGCACGTTATCTGAAATTTAATCCCCCCACTCAAGCCGAACCTAAAACCAAGAGAAAACGTTATCAGTTACAAGAAGAACCATCGGTTAGTCCCCTGTTACAATCAGGAACTTATATTCTTGGTGGCAAAGCAGGTATATCTACAAAGCTGGGTGGAAATTTAAACCAGGCAAATATCACAACTTCTACCCCAAATAAACTTTTTGCAGATAAACTCCGTCTAGTATTGGATAATATAGTTCAAGAATTACGGGAATTAGGCGGAGTGATGGTAGTAGGAAGTGCAATAGCAGCCGCAATTCAAGTATTAGCCCCCCGTGAACTCATCCTCAGTCTAGGTGCAGGTCCAATTACCTCAATTCTTGCTATGTTGGTACTAGCCGCAGTAGTATCAATTTGTTCCACAGTCGATTCTTTCTTCGCCCTATCTTTCGCCTCAACCTTTACCACTGGTTCTTTGTTAGCTTTTCTAGTATTTGGACCAATGATTGATATCAAAGGTGTCGGATTGATGTTATCAATTTTCAAACCTAAAGCTCTATTTTATCTATTTGCTTTATCCGGACAATTAACACTTTTATTTACCTTAATTTTGAATTTGCACGTCATGTAAGCCAGTCATGTAATTTTTGTAAATTCTCCGTTATCTATGACAAATTACAACTAACATAATGACTCAATAAATAATGACTACAATCCCAAATCCCAAATCCAAAATCCAAAATCAGTTACTCCCTTGGCTAGATGTGTTAGCGATTACAGCTTGGGGAATTTTAATGCTGAAATACTGGTTCACAGGCGAACTAAATTTATTGATTCACCCAGATTTCTTTTGGTTAGTCATTTTGGGTGCTATGGGGTTACTAATCATTGGTTTTTTCAAGGGACTACAACTTTGGAAACAACGTCGGCGGTATGAAGTACCCAATAACCAGCAGCATATAAATCTATTTCCCCCTGGTTGGAGTAGTGGGTTGCTGTTAACCACAGCAGTTTTAGGATTTATCATTACCCCCCAAGTATTTAGCTCTCAAACAGCACTAGAGCGCGGTATAACTGAACTATTGGGAGCAACACGCGCCCAACCCCAAGCTTTTCGTGCCTCCATCCGTCCAGAAGAGCGAACCCTGATCGACTGGGTACGCACACTTAACGTTTATCCAGAACCGGACGCTTATACAGGGCAAAAAGTCAAAGTCCAGGGATTTGTGATTCATCCCCCAGAATTAGATCAAAATCATTTGATATTAGCCAGATTTGTGATTACTTGTTGTGCTGCCGATGCCTATCCCGCGGGATTACCAGTTCAACTTCCAGAAAACCGCGATAAATACCCACCAGATACTTGGCTAGAAATTGAAGGACAGATGATCACAGAAAACATAGCCAATAAACGCCGATTAACTATTAAAGCTACTTCCCTCAAGGAAATTCCCCAACCCAAAAATCCATATAGTTATTAGGGAATAGGTGATTGGTGATTGGTGATTGGGGACTGGGAAAGAAAATTTTAGATTTTAGATTTTAGATTTTAGATTTTAGATTGGAGATGACAAAAATAATCCAAAATACAAAATCCAAAATCCTTTCATTGCATTCACCTATTACCAATCACCAATCACTAATCACCCATCACCAATTACCAATTACCAATTACCAATTACCAATGACAAAATCCTATAAATCTATCCAAGCACTAGATCGGGTAGCGATCGCCCTCATGCTGTTATTAAGTCTGCTGATTGGATTTGTGATCTGGCAAGGTGATGCAGTTAGACCAGTCGTTCGCAATTTTACTTGGCAGAATCAAAAAATCGGCGCTGAAGACACAGCTTTCACCCTCACCTTTAGTCGTCCAATGGACACCAAAAGCGTCGAGGATAATTTAAAAATTGATCCCCCACTGGCAGGTAAAATCAGTTGGGCAGGACGACGAATGGTTTACACACTCGTCACTCCAGCACCTTACGGGACTAACTATAAAGTTTCTCTAGAAGGAGCTAGAGATAAATTTTCCCAAACACAAGGCAAAAACAGGCTCATGCAAGCCTTTACAGGTAGCTTTTCTACTCGGAATCGAGCCTTAATTTACATAGGAGCTAATCAAGAAGAACAGGGAAAATTGGTACTGTATAACCTCACCCAAGAACAAAAAAAGGTACTGACCCCCAAAGACCTAATTGTTATGGACTTTGAGCCATTTCCCAACGGAGATAAAATACTTTTCTCGGCTCGCTCCTCCAAAAATCCAGAATTGCTCTCAGCCCAAATTTATACAGTCACCACAGGTATTACTAGTGAACCAGGTGAACAACCTGAAGCACCAGGTAAACTTGACCTACTTTTAGATAACAAAGAGTATCAAAACCTCAAATTTGACCTCTCTCCTGATGGACAAACAATAGTAGTCCAAAGGGGAAAAAGAGATAATCCCGGAGACTTTGGACTGTGGCAGTTGTCAGCACCCAGGGACAGTTCAGGAGAAAAACCCACCCCACAACGCTTAGAAAGCCAACCCGGAGGAGACTTCCTGATTACACCAGATAGCAAAGCCGTAGCAGTTGCCCAAGGACAAGGAACAGCAATTTTATCCCTAGAAGGAGATACAACTAAACCCCTAGATTTTCTCCCGCAATTTGGCTTGGTTCAAGCTTTCTCTAAAGATGGTTCCCAGGCAGCAATGATCAAATTTAATACTGATTACACGCGGGATTTATTCTTAGTCACTAACCAAGGTGTACAGAAACAACTATTAAAAACCACAGGTTCAATTCTCGGTTGCAATTTTGATCCTGCCTCACCCACCCTTTACTGTTTGTTAACACAGCTAGTATCACAGGAACAATACATAGAACAACCTTATTTAGTGGCGATTAACCTCAAAACCCAAGAACAAAAACCACTGTTGATGCTACCCCCCGCCCAAAGAAATGTGCAAATGAGTTTAGCACCCGATGGGTTGGCTATTTTGTTTGACCAGATAGTTCCAGTAGGAGATACGGCCACCACCCTACCAGTCAATACCTTAAAAACAGATGATGGAGAACCGATAGCTACGAGCAGTCTGTGGTTAATGCCTCTTTTACCTATCACTGACCAAGGAAACCCCGAAATTAAGCCAGAACAACTGCCCTTAGTTGGTTTTCATCCCCTCTGGCTACCGTAAATTGGTAATTGGTAATTGGTAATTGGTAATTGGTAATTTGAAAAAATAAAATTGATTACCCAGTCACCAGTCACCAGTCACCAGTCACCAGTGCTTAATCAAAATTGTCAAATAAAATACTTTAAACTCTGATAATCTCTACCAAATTACAGTAGCTGAGTGCATAGGGACGGCTTGATAATATTTTTTAGCAACTTGATATAACTTTTAATAAACGTCAAGTAGGTTCACACCCTCTACCCCTGGGAAGCCAAAATAGTACACCATAGCAATCTAGACTTGTCTAGGATTTATATAGCAGTTAAACTTGGCTTCTAGAGGCAATCCTGATTACCTCGGAATCGAACATATTTGATCAGCAATGCTGCTATGAACGTTGCTGAATATTTTTAAGCAGGTGGGTCAAGAGTGATGAATATAGGTGACACCTCAAACAATGGCACTGTGATTGAACCCCGAAATTTTGCAAATTCGCCGAAATCAGAGCAGGCTAGTTGTCCCTTTTACTCAGTTCTGCATGATGAAAATACAGCCGTGACTAATTTACCACTCCTGAACCCAGCAGATGATGTTGACCACGGGCTAAATATACAGCAGTCTGAATCTACAGTTACAGACAATTTACAAGATCATAATACCCAAAAAGATTGGATTGCAGAACCTGACAGTGAAAAACAAGCCCTGGTAGATTCAGAGTTTCAGAAGTTGCTGACGCTGAATGAAGAGTTACAAACAGCTAACGGTGATTTGTATGCTCAAGTAAAGCAGCTAAAACAAGAATTAGCTGAGGCAGAAAAGATTTTGCAGTGGCAAAAAAAACGCTCTAGTGTCACTGACTCAATGTTGAATCAACAAACTCAGGAACTAGCAACGGCTCAAGAGCAAATTCAGTCTCTTTTCCAGCAATTAGAAACGGCTGTCCAAACTGTTCAAAGTCAGGAAATGTTCATTGAAACCCATAAAGCACAGTTACAACTGAGTCAGCAACGAGTAGCCCAACTGGAAAGGGAATGTACACTGCTACAAACTAACTACAGTGAACAATCTCACCAACTATTGCACTCAGAAAATACTTGTCGGGAATTACGTACTCGACTAATACGCCAACAACGTCAAACTTTGCAATTTAAAGCAGCACTGGAAAAATGTCTAGATACCCCTGTCCCCAACTATGACACCAACTATGACACCAACTATGACACCAACTATGACACCCTAGAGGATACTGTCTATCATCCCCATGATCTTACTGGTGGACATAGCAGATTTTCTAGAAAAGCCAGGTCTTTGTTTCCCAATGCACAACCTATTAAACCTTGGTCTGCGGAAACCGATGCTACCCATGATACTTGTAGCACTCTACGTCAACATTTAGATAATTCCTGGCTAGAACCTTCAACTCCATGCGCTGATCAACAAGATCAACAAAATTACTCTACCTCCATTTCTGAACCTGCTGAAAAATCTTCAGATGTGGATGATATAGAAATCCCAATACAGTCAAGTCCCCAATTAGAGGATAGTGAATCTACTGCTGAAGTTGCAGATGTTTCTTCTCCTGGGGGATCAAATTTAGATCGCCAGTTGGAAAGTCTGATCGAAATGTTTTTTGCTTCTCAGTCTGCACCCTCAACTTCACCAACAGTCAATGATACAGAGAGTCATCCAGATGATGGGCTAATTTGGGATACCTTAGCATCAAATCTGGAAAAAAATGAGCCACTGGAAACAATCATAGAACAGTCTTTAGTAACGGAAAGTCATTTTCCAGAGTTTACACTTTCATCCAGCAATGAATCACTAATAAATGCCTCTACTCCCGAAAAAGAGCAAAATATTGCCAATATTCCCGAAAATAATGATTATTGGTCAGAATTGCCAAAAGAGCATTTCAGATCAGAACCTTTAGGTGAATATCACCTTGATCATAAATCACCTTCACCTTTGATTTATCCCCAGCGTCCACCCAAGGGACGGAAATCTTTAGCATCGGTGGAACTACCAAATTTCCGCCCCAAGTCGAAAGGTCAATAATCCAAGGACTAATGACTACTTAATTAATGACTTGTTTGGGTTACTGCTTTTGACTTAACGGTAACTACTTGATCCCGTAATCTTGGTTTACCTGTAGAAATGGCGTAGTTGGTCACTAATAGGTTTAACCACAATCCTGGAAAGCGTGTTTCTAGCCAGCCTTGACTCCACTTCAGGAATTTGGGAAACCATGTACTTAGTAAAGCACTGATGAAGGCATAAACGCCAAAGTTGAGGTAATTACCTAACCACCGAACTAAGTCTCTCAACCCTGCTAGTTCCCAAATCCATATTAATAAGGCGGGATTTTTTGTAGCTGCTTTTAATGCTAAACGGTTAAATGTGAACCAGTCGCAGCGGTCTTTAATGAAATTATCTGCTACTTCTGGGGGTTCGTCTGCTAATAAACCAAAGAAGGTATTGAGCATGGCATTAACCCGTTGAGGTGGGATAAATTTCCCTGTGGGAACCATCATTCCTTTGGAAAATAGCCAGGTGACGGAAACGTTACTTTGGTAAGCACGAATTTTATTGAGGTGACGGAAACTTAATAAGTCGTGTTTGAGGGCGGTGTTTAAGAGTGTGGTTAAACGTTCTAGGTTACGAACGAGAGAACCAAAACCAGTAAATACTAGGGGAGATTGCAGGGAAGCAGCATCACCAATGGCGATTAATCTATCAAAGGCTATGGTGCGATCGCTATCACTAACACTAAAATGCCCTGGAATATAGCCAAATGTGGGTTTTTTCCACACTAGCTTATCCATGTCACAACGGCGATATTCTGGCAAAATAGTGAAAAAGTCCTCATACATCTCTAACAACGAACCAGGATTTTTTCTATTCACTTCATGATAATGAAATAAATAAATTGTCAGTTCTTCCCCCGCAGCAGGAAATAATTCCCAAATCAATTGCCTGCCTCTAGAAATATCTCCGTGACTGTAAAGAACATCACCATACTGATAATCCCAGACACCAGGGGCAAATCCTTTATCAATCACTGCTCCCACGGTGGGACATACACTATCAAAGGCTCTACCCCCGTTTAATTGCCAAGCAATAGGGGAAGCTGTACCCATTGCATCTACTAATAATCTACCATTTACCTGCTGTTCAATTACCGTATTTACACCCTTGACAGTAACAGTAACTTGTGTTTTTCTGATATCTGCCCGGATAAATTCTGTTTGCTCCCAAATATCACCACCAGCGGCTTTAAGTTTTTCACCACATAATTGCAATAATTTATCTGAATCTAAAGCGATATTTAAAACAGTTGGCGTGTGTAGAACTGGTGCTTTTAAGTGAGGCGGATTATTAGCATCAAAGAATTTATTAAAGCCGTCTTTATACTCCCTGGCAATAATGGTTTCTAATTCTGCATTTGTTAATAAACCGAGATTGACCAAAGTTTGAATTTCATCACGAGAAATATTCCATTCTCGGTTCATGCGTCCAAAGGGTAATCTTTCCACCAATAGGACTTTATAGCCTAATTTTGCCATGACTGCGGCATGAATCGCACCCAAAGCGCCACCAATATAAATGAGGTCATAAGTGTTTTCTGCTGTTTGTTGCTGGTTTTCTGCATAAAACACCACCTGACGGGGTTGCTGAGGATTTTTGACACCTTCTCGCCAACGTTGCTCCCACCAGTAAGCACGTTTAAGATCATATTCTCCATGAGGCATTTTCTGAAAATACTTGACAGTTAGGGGATAATAGGGTTCTAGCTCTGCGAAAATCGACTTTTGAGGGTCAATCTTTGGTGGTTCGGGGTATTGATGGGGAAAACGGCTTCTAATACCTGTAGTCAGACGTTGCAATATTGAACCTTCGTTAGTGAAGGGTTTGTCTCCCCAACGAAACACTTTGAGGTAAGTGGTGCGTTGTACAGACCACACAAATATAGAAATTTCGGTTGCTAAAGGTCCTTTGACAGATGCAACCGGGTTTCGCAGACGCAGACCATCTGGGGTCAATAATTTTTCTCCATTTCCCGGCACAAAGTCGGTTTGTAGCCAGTCACGGACAGCACCACTATCGGTAGTAGGAACTTCCAAGTAAAGAATTTCTTTCATTTTCTGCTGATATCTCCTGTCTATCTACTCACTCAGAAAGATTTGACTCAGGCAATAAGTACATTAAGTACGTTAAACTCCGCCCTATCAATTGTTTGAATATTTAATGAAGAAATTTTAATAGTTTGTTAAATTTATGATTCATTTTGGAACTTATGTAAAACTTATCTAAATTTATAATAAAAAAGGCTGAAAACCCTTGAGGTTAAATTTTGATGCTATGAGGAAAAACTTAAACGTCCTGGATAGCAGGGACTCAGACAACAACCAGTTGATGAAGAACTGGTAGCTGCGGTTATTGCCGGAGTAGTCAAGCTTGGACGCGATAAAGGTCAATCTTTGTAAAATTTAACTGCGGAGGTTTTAGAAGACGATCCGCTGTTAAATGGACAACAACGACGCTAGTTGAGTATGTTAGTTGATCAAGCGTGGTTAATTTTGTATTAATCTGTTTAAAGAAAGAGGCAGGGGAGAAAATAAAATTGCTCACAAAAAGATATTTAAACTTAGTCTTTTAAAAAGGTTATACTCATACTTTTTAAGAACAAAAGTAAGAGGACATTAAGCATAGCCTGATATAAATATGCTAAATTAAATGTAGATAGTAATCCTATATCACTAAAATGCAAGCTGATAAATATCCATTTGCCCAAGAATTGATTACTGATATTCAAGGTAATATCAGAAAAGTAGTCATGGATTTTCAGGAATATCTACGGTTGCTAGAAGCACTCGAAGATGAAGGACTGATTCTAGCTATGAAAGAAGTAGAAAATGAGACACCATTAAATTTAGATGAAGCTTTAGCGGAATTGGAACAAGAGTGAATATCCAGTATCTACCCAGTTTTATTAAAGATTTAAAAGCACTAAAAAGTACACCTTACTATGAGTCTATCAAGAAGTTTGCTTTTGAAGAAATAATCGAAATATCGAGTTTTGAAGAAATCACAAATATTAAAAGACTTCAGGGATATGATAATGCTTATCGGATTCGTATAGGTGATTATCGTCTGGGTGTTATTTTTGATGGTGAAATATTAATTTTTGAAAGAGTTTTACATCGGAAAGATATTTATCGCTATTTTCCCAAATAGATGATTTCGGAATCATGATACAAATATATGGGTAGGGGTTTAGTATTGCTAAACCCCTACAAAATTTATTGCTTTATGCGTCTTAAAATCCCTACTGCCAAACGTAAATAAGGATAAACAAAATAATCCAGATAACATCAACAAAGTGCCAAAACAACGAAGTTGAATTAACACCAAAGTGACCATTATCGTAGTTACCGGGAATAAAAGAACGAATCAAAATCATAGACTGTAACAAAATCCCGGTGAAAACGTGCAAACCGTGAAACCCAGTTAATAGGTAAAACATCCCGCCATAAGTACCGGAAGTAAAGCCAAATTCTAATTGACTCCATTCCACATATTGACCATATAAAAAGTAGCTACCCATTGCCATTGTAGCTAACAAATAGATGCGAAATCCTGCTAGGTTATGTTGTTGTAAACATCTCTCAGCCAAGTAAATTACAAAGCTGCTAGAAACTAGGATAATAGTGTTAATTGTTGGGGCGACTATTTCTAATCCTTCAACACCAGCAGGAAGCCAATTAGGGTTTGTAGTTTTGTAGATGATATAACCAGCAAAGAAACTTAAAAAGATGACACTTTCTGATAGAAGAAAGACAATAAAACCAAACATTTTACTGCCTTCTTCGTCGTGTCCATGTTCATGGGCTGCATGATGTATTTGTGGCGTTTTGATTGAACTATCCATTGGTAATGTTCTCCTTTTGTTTTGGCAATACTGTTCAGTTAAGTTTGATTTTTTTATCTCACGCAGAGGCGCAGAGAACGCAGAGGTAAGAGAAAAAATTGTTTAATACTTAACTGAACTGTATTGTTTTTATTCGGCTGTTTTTATGGTTTGGGGTTCTAGGTTGGCTGTTAATGGTTCTGATTTTCCGTAACCGTAGGGTTCACTAATAATGATGGGAATTTCTTCAAAGTTCTCTACAGATGGAGGTGAAGAAATGAGCCATTCTAAACCAATTGCCCGCCAAGGGTTATCAGGTGCTTTTTCACCTTGTAACCAAGAAACTAAGATGTTGAAAATGAAGGGTAAGGTGGACATTCCTAATAGGAACGCGCCTAAACTAGCGAGAACATTCCAAAATGTATATTCTGGTGCGTAGGAAGCAACTCGGCGTAACATCCCTTGCAAACCTAATGGGTGCATGGGTAAAAAGTTTAAGTTTGTACCGATAAATGCTAACCAAAAATGTATTTTTCCCCAACCTTCGTTATACATTCTGCCGGTCATTTTGGGAAACCAATGATAGAGGGCTGCATACATTCCCATTGTTACTGTTCCGTACAGAACATAATGGAAATGTCCAACTACAAAATAGGTGTTATTAACGTGAACGTCTACTGGTACAGAGGAAAGCATAATTCCTGTAATTCCAGCAAAAACGAACATAATTAAACCACCTAATGCAAATAACATTGGTGTATTTAATTTGATTTTTCCACCCCAAATTGTCGCCACCCAAGCAAATACTTTAATTCCTGTGGGAACAGATACAAACATGGTCGTAACCATGAATAGTAACCGCATCCAACCAGGTGTTCCACTCACATACATATGGTGTACCCACACAATGGCACTGACCACAGCAATTAACATCGAAGAAATGGCAACTACTTTATAACCAAATAATGGTTTACGGGAATAAACAGGGAAAATTTCTGAGAAAATTCCGAAGATTGGCAGAATAATTACATAAACCGCAGGGTGGGAATAAAACCAGAAATAATGTTGAAACATTACCGGGTTTCCACCTTTGCTGGGGTCAAAAAATGCTGTTCCCATTGTTAAGTCAAACAGCAACATTACCGCACCAGCAGTTAAAGCAGGAAGTCCAAATAATTGAATAATTTGGGCGCTAAATACTGCCCAGACAAACAAGGGCATTTTAAAAAAGCCCATTCCTGGCGCACGCATTTTCACAATGGTGGTGACAAAATTCACCGCACCCATAATAGAAGAAACACCGGAAACAGCTACCGCTAATAACCAGAGAACTTGACCATTTATTAAATGTCCTGTGGGGTTTTGTAAACTCACGGGAGGATAAGCCCACCAACCAGCTTGGGCTGGTCCACCAGGGACAAAAAAGCTGGACATGAGTAAAATTCCCACTACTGGGACCATCCAAAAAGCGGCAGCATTGAGGCGAGGAAATGCCATATCTCGCGCCCCGATCATGATAGGTACGAGATAGTTTGCTAAACCAACAAGAGAGGGAAATGTCCACAGAAACAGCATTACTGTTCCGTGCATTGTGAACATTCCGTTATAAACTGTACGATCAATTAAATCAGATTCAGGGGTGACAAGTTCGCCCCGTAAAATCATCGCAAAAATGCCACCGACAAGGAAGAAAATAAAAGAAGTAACAAGGTATTGAATACCGATTACTTTGTGGTCTGTGCTGAAAGTGAAATAGGTTTTCCAGTGAGTTGGCGTTGAGTGATGATGTGATTCACCACCAAGATTAAGTGATATGTTTGTCATGGGATTTTGGATTTTAGATTTTAGATTTTAGATTTTGGATTTTGGATTTCATCATAATCCTGTTAATCCTTAAATCCTGGACATCCTGATTCAGACAAAAAGAAGGTTTCGCGCAAAGTGAAGAAAGAAGCAAAGGCGCAAAGGAAGAAAGAATTAATTAACCTGCAAAATTAACTACTGGAGGTGCAGCAGGTTTAACAGTTTCCCAACCGTTTTGTACATTTTGATTGTGATTTTGGGCGTATTCGGTAGCGGCTTGGTTTGGTGCAACTGTGGGATTATGACTGGCGGCTTTTTTCAACCAATCGTGATATTCTTCTGGGTTTTCTACTATCACGTTTGCTTGCATGGTTGCAAAGTATGTACCGCTATATTGGGAGTCGGTGAGGCTATATTTACCGGGGCGAATGGGGGTAAATTCAAAGTCGATGGTTTTACCGGGAACGATGTCTTGTTTAACGCGAAATGCGGGAATATACAAACCGTGGAGTACGTCTTCTGATTGTAGGGCTAAACGTACACGGCGATCGCTTGGTAAATGTAATTCTGTACTTGTAATTCCCTGTTCAGGATAACTGAACACCCACGCCCATTGTTTAGCAATTACGTCAATTTTTTCTAAGGGTTCGCTAACAATTTCTCCTGGTGTTTCTTGCACTTCTGCATGGGCAATTTGCACAGGTAAGGGGTTATGTAAATGTAATAATTGGGAAGGTCCTTGAATCCCCATGTTTTCATACACTTCATAACTGTAACTTGCTATCCACAATACCAACATGATGGGAATAGCAGTCCAGACAACTTCTAAAGTGATATTTCCTTCAATATGTGGACCATCACTAAAGTCATAACTTTTGGCACGATGAAAAAGAACAGAATACAAAATAGCGGCAGTGACACCTAAGAAAATAAAAGCCCCAATTGTCACTAAAAAGCTAAACAAATCATCAATCAAATGTGATTCAGCCGCAGCTTGGGGGGGAAGCCAAGAATAGGCTTGTTTACCGATGAAAATACTGGCAATTGTGATGACAAAACCCCCCGCCATCACTAGGAAAAGATTTAAAATCAACCGAGTGTTCATGGTCATTTGTTGGTAATTGGTAATTGGTAATTGGTGATTGGTAATTGGTAATTAGTAATTGGTAATTGGTAATTAATTGGCATCTGAAAATTACGAATTACAAATTACAAATTACGAATTAATTACCTAGTACCTGATTAATGTCTTGTCCCATTCTTAACAAGTTATCCGCAGTATTATGTACACCAAATTCGGCTGCTAACTGCGCTCCTAATGTGCCGTGAAGATACATTAAGGCCATGATGAAAACTCCGGCAAAAATATAACTCCAACGCACTTGCATATCGGAGTCTTTGCAAGTAATGTAACGTTGCCATCCCCGCCAAAATGTCATTCCTACCATTAAAGCTAAGAGAAAAACACCGCCCACACCATGCCACATCATCGTGGACATTGCTTGCAAACCCCAGGAACTTTTTAAGTGTACTGGGGGAGTTGCTAACAACATTTCATAAAAACCAGCAGCAACTGTGAAAAATGTGATCACAGAAGCCGCTACCATGTTGTACCAACCAACTTCAAATAATTGGGCGCGTTCTACAGCTAAACCCAATGATTTAAATAACCATTGTTCTATGGGGAAAAGTACAGCAACTAAATCAAAAATTACCCCAATAATGAACAATCCTAATGTGAGGTGAACTAGGTTAGGATGAATAGGAATTGTGTAAGGTAGTCCGTTTGCTCCCATTTGGGCGCTGACTTGATCAATTAATTCTGAATTCATGGTAATATTCCATCCTTTACGGCTTCCACAACGGGTACTGTATGTATTCCATAAACCCACACTAATTCATCACCAAGATATACTTGAAAACCAACAAGTATGGTTAAAAGTAAACAAACTGCTAAATAATGAATTGGCAATCTTTGGGGATCACGACTGCGAAGTACATAACGCCAAGCTGTGATGGCTGCTAAAATTCCTGATAGTGACCAACCGATTAAGGTATGGTAATTTAATACTGATTTGACGATGTTGTAAGGTTTGGCTAAACCTGCTTCATACTGTCCAAAAATAATGGCTATAAATATGGATACGGTAGCTACAAATAAATTCCACCAACCCACTTCATAAAACCGAGTTTTGCCAGTTAAAAAGCCAATTAAATCACAGAAAACTGCAAATAAGATCATGGCAATTACAAAGTGAACCACGATGGGATGCAGTGGATCTGGATATGGTAAATTGTGGTCGTTCAACGACGTTAAATACTCAATCATCAACTTCTCCTAGATTTATAGAATACTCCTTGGACAAACTTCAATAATTCATCAAAGTTACTACTATTAATCACGACTACTCATATTTTTTAGAATATTTCTGTGATATTATTCTGTTAATATGGTGTCATTTTTGTATTGATTAACAGCTAATTTGTCAGCAATTTTTAGCAAAGGATGTGAAGTCAATTCATATACTCATAAAAACAGTCTGTAACAGCAATTTTTGATGTAGCTAAATTCAATTGCTGTTAAGTTGCTGTTCAGGCTTTGATTTACTAGAACACCGATTCATTAATCGTAAGGGCGAAGCATTCGGACGGAATATGAACTGGTTTCAGCGATAGGTTATCACCCGAATGCTTCGCCCCTACAAGTTCGATACTCTAGACCTATTGGTTTAGGTTACGTAAATTTTTATTAATTGTCAAAAAAAACTAAAAGTTAAACTTTTAGAATGAGTAGAGAGCAAAGGTAGAGAGCAAGAAGGGGAATATGATAATCTGAATATCCTTGCTTTCTGTAGATATTATGAAATACAAAGAAAAGATTTTGATGTCTAGTAGTGTACATTTAATAATTATTACTTTGTTTTTTTAATAACAGAATTTTATGTAATTTATGGTATGTCAACAAACTGTCTGTATGGTTAATTGGCTGTAATTAAGAATTATTCTAAATTAGATATTACTCATTACCCATTACCCATTACCCATTACCCATTACCCATTACCCATTACCGAATTTGCAATATTGCTAAAAATGTACATTCCCAAACTAACCGGGGTTGAGCATAAGATAATAAATTCTTGCGAGTTTTTTCTAATTGTTCAAT
Source organism: Sphaerospermopsis sp. FACHB-1194 (assembly GCF_014696235.1). Classification (NCBI taxonomy): domain Bacteria; kingdom Bacillati; phylum Cyanobacteriota; class Cyanophyceae; order Nostocales; family Aphanizomenonaceae; genus Sphaerospermopsis; species Sphaerospermopsis sp. FACHB-1194. The sequence goes on from NZ_JACJPU010000003.1 coordinate 95,616, forward strand.
AATGCCAGGTTTATGTATTTGTTGCCAGTAAAATTGTTGCAGATAATCTATTAACCATAATTGTGCTTCTGTGTCTAATTCTTTATCAATTTTCTTCGCTAGTTCTAACGCATGACGATAAGATTTAGGTGTTTTTTTTACTTCTTGGAGTAATTCACTATTAATTGTTTGTAGTTGTTGGTAAGCTAAAATTGCACTTCCTGGACTACCAGCAGCTATACTTAAAATTTCTGGATGTTGTAAAATCCCCCCATTTCCTGTTTGTGTTAAAACTTGAGCAACAGCAGCAGTATCTAATCTATAAAAAGGGATTTTTTGACAGCGAGAAACCAAAGTTGGTAAAATTGCATCAGGAGAAGGAGCGATTAAAATTAAAGTCGCTTGTCCTGGTTCTTCCAAAGTTTTCAGTAAAGCATTAGCAGCAGATTCAGCCATTGTTTCTGCTTGTTCTAAAACTACCACATTTCTGGGCGCTTCCAAAGGTGGACGGGATAAAAATTGGGTAATTTCTCTAATTTGTTCTAAACGAATAACTGGAGGTGCTTTGCGTTTTACTCCTTTTTCTGCTGCTTCTGCTGCTGTTAACCTTTGTCCTTGATATTGATAAGTTGGTTCTACCCAAAATAAAGCGGGGTGGTTTCCTTGACGAATACGATTTTTTAAAATAGATAATTGTTCAGGTTTTACAGAACTAGAAAATAATAATTCAATAAAACATTTAGCGGCTAAACTTCTACCCACACCATCAGCACCAACAAATAAATAAGCTGGTGCGACTCTGTTTTGTTTAACAGAAGATGTTAATAAATCTATTGCTTGTTGTTGTCCAATTAGTTCTTCAAACATTATTTATAAGGGGTCATGAGTCAGGATAACAGAGAAATAAAAAATCATTAATTAATAATAATCAAAAGCAATGATCATAAAACCCAGAAAAAATCTAATTCCTCTGCGTCTTCTGTGTCTCTGAGGTTCGATACAAAAAATCTTCACTAATTATTTTCAGGGAGTTTCGGATATCACAGAATTACGAATTAAAATTTCCTTGATATTTTCATGCACCAATTCTTGATTTAAACTACCATCAACTCGAAAAATTCGAGAAGGATAATTAGCAGCTAATTCAGTATATCCTTGCTGTACACGACGATGAAAATCTATTGTTTCCTGTTCAATTCTATCTAATTTACTTTGACCACGTTTACGAGAAAGTCCTAATTCCACATCCACATCTAACCAGATAGTTACATCACTTTGTAAACCACCTGTAGCAATATAATTTAATTGATTAATTAAACTCATACTTAAACCCCTACCATAACCTTGGTAGGCAATAGTAGAGTCAGTATAGCGATCGCATAAAATATATTTTCCTGCTGCTAAATTTGGCTTAATTTCCTGCTCGATGTGTTGCGCCCGATCAGCAGCGTATAATAATAATTCCGTAACCTCACCCACAGGTTTATCCTCTGATTTTTCCAGCAATAGCTGTCGTAAATGTTTCCCTAACTTTGTTCCCCCTGGTTCACGAGTCAGAATAACTAATACACTTAGAGTTTCTAGCCACTGACTACACAGTTGCATCTGAGTAGTTTTACCAGAACCTTCCACACCTTCAAATACAATTAATTTACCGCTCATATTTTGAAAATTTCCTATTACCGATTTTTTTTAACCTTATTATCGCTCGCTATGCCGCAATTAGATATTTAATCTCGTGGTTATCAGTTGTACCACTCAATTGTGTAATTATTACAGATATGATTAAATCGAATCTGGAGGTATTGGGTATTGTCTGTCCAGAAACAATGATCAAACATGACTTTACTTTCAAAAAGATCCCCAATTTCTTAAAGAAGTCGGGGATCTGGGTATGCAAGATTCCTATAGCTGAATACTTACGCATAACCTATATTTACCAAGACAGCGATCGCAATCTTGGCATCATCTTTAGTCCTAATCACATCTTTTACCTGTTCCTGACTTCTTGATAGCGACTTGTACTGAGCGCAGTCGAAGTAAGCGTGGCGTTAGCCATTCTCCTGACTTTTGCTATAACTGATCAAAGGTAATGACTATACGGTAATATACTGTGCTAGAGTTTTAGTTAAAGTAGTTTTGGGAACCGCACCGACCACTGTATCAACTTGCCTACCCCCCTTAAATACCATGATAGTGGGGATGCTACGAATACCATAATGACTAGCAACTGTGGGATTTTGATCTGTGTTCACTTTCACCACTTTCACCTGTCCTTCATATTCAGCGGCTACTTCTTCAACAACAGGAGACAACATTCTACAAGGTCCACACCAAGGGGCCCAAAAATCCACTAAAACCGGAGTCTCACTATCCAACACTTCCTGTTTGAATGTTGCTTCTGTGACATTGGTAATAGTCATAGTTGTTCTCCTGATCTGAGTGAATTAACTTGAAAGCTCGACATTTACCTATGCTGCAATATTGACTTATTTAGGGATTTTACCGCAGAAAACGGTTGTTTATAGATGAGAATAGTTTAAATGATTATTACAATACCTCTACATCTAGATATCATCGTCTGACCTAAGAGTTAAAATAGAAACCGAAAAATCATTAGAGGTATTTATGATGAGCGATCGCGACTATACCCTAATCATTGATAAAAGTGGCAGTATGTCAACTCCTGACCAAGTTGGTGGTAGAAGTAGATGGGAGATTGCCCAAGAGTCTACCCTCGCTTTAGCTAGAAAAGCAGAACAATTTGATCCCGATGGGATTACAGTTTATGTCTTTTCTGGGCGATTTAAACGTTATGAAAATGTCACTTCCGCCAAAGTTGCTCAAATATTTCAAGAAAATGACCCTGCGGGTACAACCAACTTAGCAGGTGTATTACAAGATGCCCTCAATAATTATTTTCAGCGTAAAGCTTCAGGGCAAACTAAACCCAATGGAGAAACAATTTTAGTGGTAACTGATGGTGAACCTGATGATCGCAAAGGCGTATTTGAAGTCATCATTAGCGCCACTAGGCAAATGGAGCGAGATGAAGAATTAGGAATTTCCATGATTCAAGTCGGCTCAGATGCTCAAGCGACAAAATTTCTCAAAGCACTAGATGATCAGTTGCAAGGTGTAGGCGCTAAATTTGATATTTGTGACACCGTGACTTTAGATGACTTAGAAGAAATGAGTTTGGCAGATGTGTTGATGAATGCCATCACTGACTAATTAGGGTTTAGTGAAAAAGTCTTGTCGTGAAGCTAGGGAATAGGGAATAGGGAATAGGGAGAAAAATTTTAGATTTTAGATTTTAGATTTTAGATTGGAGTTGACAAAAACAATCCAAAATCCAAAATCCAAAATCCAAAATAAAAAAACTCCAGCATAGCTGCCTCCTACCTCCCGACTCCTGACTCAAAACCATCAACTCAACTTTAAGAGCTACTTTAATAGCTGGATCACTGGAGAATTATCAATGTTAGAAAATCGTGATTACACACTGCTGATAGACAATAGTGCCAGTATGGGAAAGCCATTGGGATTAGGGTACACCAACAAAACCAAATGGTTAGCTTTACAAGAATCAACTTTTGCTCTTGCTCGCAAGTGTGAAGAATTTGATTCAGATGGTATCACCATTTATTTATTTGCCCGCAAATTTCAACGCTTTGATAATGTTACCGCTGAGAAAGTAGCCCAAATTTTTGCAGAAAATCAACCTGCGGATACAACTAATTTAGTAGGTGTACTTCAAGATGCCCTTAATAACTACTTTCAACGTAAAGCAACTGGTAAAACTAAGCCTAATGGGGAAACAATCTTAGTGATAACTGATGGGATACCAGGCAATAGACAAGCAATATTTGAAATCATCATCAAAGCTACTTACCAAATGGAACAAGAGAAAGAATTAGGAATTTCCATGATTCAAGTAGGTGAAAATTCTCAAGCTACAAAATTTCTCAAAGCTATAGATGATGAATTAACAACTGTTGGGGCTAAATTTGATATTTGCGATACTATCACCTTGGAAGATTTAGGAGAAATGAGCCTCACGGATGTTTTAATCAATGCCATAGGTGACTAAATATTTAGTGTCTTAGGCTGGCTGAATTGACTAATGATAAATGGAGAATGGAAAAATGTTAGACAATCGTGATTACACTTTAATTATAGACAAAAGCGGTAGCATGGCCACCCCAGATCAAAAAGGTGGACGAACCAGATGGGTAGCAGCACAAGAATCTACTTTTGCATTAGCTAGTAAATGCGAACAATTTGACCCTGATGGCATAACTGTTTATTTATTTTCCGGTAGATTCAAACGTTATGATAATGTTACCTCTAGTAAAGTAGCACAAATTTTTCGGGAAAATGATCCAGCCGGGACAACTGATTTAGCAGGTGTATTGAAACACGCTACTGATGATTATTTTCAGCGTAAATCTAGCGGGCAAACGAAAGAAAATGGCGAGACAATTTTAGTTGTAACTGATGGTGAACCTGATGATCGTAAGGCGGTAATGAAAGTTATTATCGAAGCATCGCGCCGACTTGATCGAGATGAAGAATTAGCAATTTCCTTTATTCAAGTTGGTACTGATGCCCAGGCTACTCGCTTTTTGAAAGTTTTAGATGATGAACTGCAAAGTGCTGGGGCAAAATTTGATATTTGTGATACAGTAACAATGGAAGATATGGAAGATATGAGTTTATCAGAAGTGCTACTTAATGCCATCACTGACTAGCTAAACTCATAATGAGGAGTGTTTACAATGGACTCCATTGATCAGTTATTAGCGGAAATTCAGGCTGAATACAAAGGGGAAAAACCTCAACCACAGCAGCCACAAAAGCCAACAGTAACTACAGCCAAACCCTTGATGAATTCTGCTTCTAAGTCCGATGCTTTAATAGATAACTTATTAGCAGATGTCAAAGCTGATTTTGCTGAACAAGATGCGGCTGAAGAATTGAGAAAACAGCAAGAATTAGAACAGGAAAAAATTCGTCAAGTACAACTTAAAGCTCAACAACTTGAGAATTTGCAGAAGCAAGCTCAAGCATGGTTATCTAAATTAGATCCCTTCTCATCTGAAGGACTTTGGTTTGAAAGGTTTGCGGAAGCATACCCATCAAAATTAGATGCTGCCATTGAATATTTACAAAACAATTAGTAGCAATATCCAGATACTCGACTTTTCACAGAAGTTGAGTATTTTATTTACAGCAGCTTTCATTGGTCAGCGGTCAGCGGTCAGCAGTAAAACCCTTTTGGTGCAAGGCTTTTTGATCAAAATTTTTACCTGATTGATCTGCAATAGACCTGTCCGAAAATTAAAAAGGCAGTCTGTGTATGGCTTTGAGGATGTTCTCATTTCAGCCAGACTTGACGTAATCATGAGGGCTAGAGATAGTTACTGTTAGTATAGCCCGGAAAAAATGCCGATGGTTATTTCATGATCTGCATACTTTTAACACATATCATAAATTTGATAAAACTAGAGAATCAATTCGTAACCTCACCAATCCACAAATCGTCAATATTACTTTTTCATAAGTATCTTTATGAAGACGAAATCTTGATGATGCTATGCGAAATATTTTAATAATTCTGATGATATGCTCTACAAAAATTCGGGTTCATCAGTACATAGTATGCTAAACTAATATTTAAACTTCCAAGTAAGCAAACATCTTAATCGGAAATTATCAAAATTTCTAAATCCATAAGCAGAACGTTTAATCAACTTGAGTTTGTTGTTAATACCCTCAACAACACCGCTAGTTGTACGATTATCAAAATAGGCAATAATTTCTTTCACATTTAAATTGTCGTTTATTAATTTCTAAATATACTGGCTTTTCTCCCCAGGGTAAGTCTTTTACTATATATCTATGATTCTGATGTAATCTCTGACTTTTTGTTCCACAACGAGGACATATACTTTCTTTTTTAATCGCTTCAACTTGTAAAATTATTCCTATCCCTTCGTGTTGACGATGTGAAATTACTTTGATATCCTCTATATTTAGAAGCTATGTTAAGATTTTAATTCCCGGTTTTCTATTCATAACTGTAAATTTACCCAACTTTCAACATTCTCACTTACATTCAACTACAACTTAGTCCCATAAGTCAACTGTATCAATAATTTTGCTGTTCTTCTTCATCTGGTTTAGAATTTTTATTCTAATATTTTAGCATACTATGTACTGAAGAACCGTTTTTGTTAACTTCAATCTAAAATCTAAAATCTAAAATCTAAAATCTAAAATCTAAAATCTAAAATCTAAAATTTTCTTCCCCAGTCACCAGTCACCAGTCCCCAGTCACCAGTCACCAGTCACCAGTCCCTATAATTAGCCTGTATAAATAATTTTAGGTGATATCTGGGTTGGAAGATAGCAATTGAGGAAAGTATCATAAAACATGAATTATGAAGTTGGAATTGAAAAATCTGTATGCTTCACAATTCATGTCATGTTTTTTACTGGCTATCAAACTAAAGTCAAGATCAAATAAAGGATTTGAGCTTTGAGTTATGATTTTTTAACTCAAAACTCAAACCTTCACCAAATCAGTGGAACATTTAAGCCATTTGATTTTCAATCGCCCACCGTGCTAGTTCAGTACGGTTGTGGAGATTGGTTTTGCCCAACATATTGGAAACATGGCTTTCAACTGTACGCTGACTAACATTTAGTTCTTCAGCGATTTCCCGGTTAGCTAAACCCCTAGCCACAAACTGAACCACTTTCAGTTCTGTGGGAGTTAACTGGACATCAAAGGGAACCTGGATACGAGAACCGTTTTCCCCTCCCTTAGTTTGATGTTCTTTCCAACGGATAGTTTGCTTGAGTGAAGATTCTACTTGTGCTACGAGTTCTTCTGCTTCAAAGGGCTTGACCATATATACGTCAGCACCTTTATTCAGACCTTTAACTCGGTCTGCACTTTGCCCCTTAGCGGACAGGAAGAGAACAGGTATCCAGCTAGTGCGTTCAGTTTGCCGGACTTGTTCCACAAAAGTGTACCCGTCCATTTCTGGCATCATCACGTCACAGATGATCATGTCTGGAACATCATGGTCTAATATTTCCAGAGCTTGCCGTCCATTTTCAACCGTGATGACTTCGTAGCCCCGGAATTCTAAGTAATCCTTCACCAGCAAGATGAGGTTAGGGTCATCATCAATTAATAGAAGTCGTTTGTGATCTTTCATGCTGGACTCTTTCATAGCAGTGGCACTTGTCGCGCTTCAATCCATCAAGGTCTTGAATAGTTATCCTCTTTGGTGGATTATGTGAGATGTTGTGCAAAACAAACCTGACAAAAATTGTTCATGGCAGGGGCATAAGCAAATACACCCTAGAACCTGGAACATTTTGTTGTTTGCTTCCTGCTTCCACCAAGCCCGTCGCCGGGTTCTTGTCCACAGGCGTAAATTCCGCGCTGGCCGCACGTACTGTTTTTCCCACTTAACTTGCCTTGGTTGTTTGTGGTTGTGAAAGTGGTAGGCACTCTTAACATACTACTAGTAACTTAATGGCAAAAGTCTAGTAAGGATACGGAGAGCAATAGTATTTATAATGCGCTATTATATATTCTTTTGAAAGCAGCGGGCTAAAAAACCTGATTAAATCATAATCCGTCTGGTTGACAGGTTCAGTATTTAGCTGAAGATCACCCTAACTGACAACTCACCCGCACTTTCATTTGTTAACTGTTGCTCTGCTATATCCTGTTTTGAATGTTAAGCCTCTAGAGGTTCACAAGAAACTAAGGAAGTTCCTGGCAAAAAATGGTTGAAAAAGGCTTATGCTTACATTTCCATAGATGCCAATTAAGTGTTTTGGGATCATCCGCTCAATAACTTCCGGTTTTTTGAATATAGTTCATAAAACCATTGACAAATATCTCAGGTTTTATTTTGTGAGGTTTTACCTCACAGGGTGAACTACATACCCTCTATCCCTTGGTTAATAGCTGTCGGGACTACTTAATTTACATCACCTGCCTAATTGTTTGATTATCTCCCTCAATTAATTTTGACAGTGAAATAAAAAAAGGCTTGGACTTGTGCTAAGTGTGTTACCAGAGCTAGGGTGTCATTTTCTGGAATTTCCCCAAAACTATTGATTTATATCATTGACTATGAAGGCGTAAAAATGTTTTATTTATGCCTGTTATAGCCTATATATGACTATAAATCAATTAATTTGTGTAATACCAAACCGCATCTGGGTAAACTCCCATTATCTATCTAGAACAACAAATACGCAAGCGGTTGGTTGAGGTTTAGAAGATGCAAATAGGAAGAATCTCACACGATGGTTGAGATGTCCACACTTTGAGTCACAGTTTCCAGCATTCCCAGATGACATAGCTAGGAGGTTTTTAGCCCGGAGTATCTGTTTGGTAAGAACCAGCAGAAACCTGTGGAGGGAAAAGAAAGCCAATCTTAGCGCGTCCACATATTACTTAGGGCTTGAAGTTCCACAGCTTTAGTAGTTCTGGGGATTGGATGACTGTTTGGATGGCGGTGTTGACTTACTGTATTGTTACTCATTCAGCGGCTCCCTGTTTACAGTTCTATAACAATTTCCCAGGTTTGGAAATAAAGTTGTCCATATAAAAATATTCACTACCTACGCAACAGAACCCGACAACTAAAACAATTAGGTATTTATGCTCTGTGATTGGTGATTGGTGATAGTTGATAGTTGACAGTTGATAGTTGACAGTTGATTGGGAAACATAAAATTGATTACCCAGTCACCAGTCACCAGTCACCAGTCACCAGTCACCAGTCACCAGTCACCAGTCACCAGTCACCAGTCACCAGTCACCAGTCACCAGTCACCAGTCCCCAGTTCGGAAACCCGTACAGAAAAGATTGTTGCCATTTGTTGCTGTTTTTCGGTAGATTAGCACTCAGGAGTTGAGAGTGCTAACTCTGGAGAAAAAATTTATGGCAGCCGTATCTCTAAGCGTATCTACAGTTAAACCTTTAGGCGATCGCGTTTTTGTAAAAGTGACCGCCGCTGAAGAAAAGACCGCAGGTGGTCTATATTTGCCCGACACCGCTAAGGAAAAACCCCAAGTAGGTGAAGTGGTAGCCCTTGGACCAGGCAAGCGGAATGATGACGGTAGCCGTCAAGAATTGGAAATTAAAGTCGGTGATAAAGTGCTGTACTCCAAGTACGCTGGCACAGACGTGAAGCTCGGCACTGATGAATATGTACTACTTTCTGAGAAAGACATTCTAGCAGTAGTCAGCTAATTGAGTGATGAGGGGTCAAACAATTCAAAAGTCAAAAGTCAAAAGTCAAAATTTGAATTTTAGATTTTAGATTTTGGATTTTGGATTTTGGATTTTGGATTGATATAAAATCACACCCCACTTCAGAACTGAAAACAGAAAATTGACAACCAACAAATAACCAATTCCAGAATTACACACCAGAATTACACAGATTATGGCAAAGCGCATTATTTACAACGAAAACGCCCGTCGCGCCCTTGAGCGTGGTATTGATATTCTGGCTGAAGCTGTTGCTGTCACCCTTGGACCCAAAGGTCGTAACGTAGTTTTAGAGAAGAAATTTGGCGCTCCTCAAATCGTCAATGATGGTGTTACCATCGCTAAAGAAATTGAATTAGAAGACCATATTGAAAATACTGGCGTTTCTTTGATTCGCCAAGCTGCTTCTAAGACCAATGACGCTGCTGGTGATGGTACAACCACCGCTACCGTTTTGGCTCATGCAATTGTTAAAGAAGGTTTACGGAACGTAGCTGCTGGCGCTAACGCAATTCTGTTGAAACGCGGTATTGATAAAGCTACTGCGTTTTTAGTAGAAAGAATTGCTGAACACGCTCGTCCTGTAGAAGATTCTAAGGCGATCGCTCAAGTTGGTGCTATCTCTGCTGGTAACGATGATGAAGTCGGCAGCATGATCGCCCAAGCTATGGATAAGGTGGGTAAAGAAGGTGTAATTTCCTTGGAAGAAGGAAAGTCCATGACCACCGAATTGGAAATTACCGAAGGTATGCGTTTTGATAAGGGTTATATTTCCCCTTACTTCGCTACCGATGCAGAACGGATGGAAGCGATTTTTGATGATCCTTACATCCTGCTCACCGATAAGAAAATTGCTTTGGTACAAGATTTAGTACCTGTACTTGAGCAAGTTGCACGTCAAGGTAAGCCCCTGGTTATTATCGCTGAAGATATTGAAAAAGAAGCTTTAGCTACTTTGGTTGTTAACCGTTTACGTGGTGTGCTGAACGTAGCTGCTGTAAAAGCTCCTGGTTTTGGCGATCGCCGGAAAGCGATGTTAGAAGATATCGCAGTTCTCACTGGTGGTCAAGTCATCACTGAAGATGCTGGTCTGAAGTTAGAAAGCACCAAGCTAGATGGCTTAGGTAAAGCTCGCCGCATCACCATCACCAAAGACAGCACCACCATTGTGGCTGAAGGTAACGAAGCTGGTGTTAAAGCTCGTTGCGAACAAATCCGTCGTCAGATGGATGAAACCGAATCTTCCTACGACAAGGAAAAACTGCAAGAGCGTTTGGCTAAATTATCCGGTGGTGTAGCTGTTGTGAAAGTTGGTGCAGCTACCGAAACCGAAATGAAAGACAAGAAGCTGCGTTTGGAAGATGCTATCAACGCAACCAAAGCTGCTGTAGAAGAAGGTATTGTTCCCGGTGGTGGTACAACCTTAGCTCACCTCGCTCCTCAGTTGGAAACTTGGGCTAACAGCAACCTCAAAAATGAAGAGTTGACTGGTGCTTTAATCGTCGTTCGTGCTTTACCTGCTCCTCTGAAAAGAATTGCAGAAAACGCTGGTCAAAACGGTGCTGTAATAGCTGAAAGAGTGAAAGAAAAAGATTTCAACATTGGTTTCAACGCTTCTACCAACGAATTTGTTGATATGTTGGAGGCTGGTATTGTTGATCCCGCTAAGGTAACTCGTTCTGCTTTGCAAAACGCTGCTTCTATCGCTGGTATGGTGTTAACAACTGAATGTATCATTGTTGACAAACCAGAACCTAAAGATGCTGCTCCTGCTGCTGGTGCTGGTATGGGTGGCGGAGATTTCGATTACTAAGGTCTTTTGTTAGTTTGAATGATGGCCGCTTCCGTTGGGGGGCGGCTATTTTTTTTATGTCACGCAGAGGCGCAGAGGACGCAGAGAAGAGAAATTAAAAATACGTGTGGTATGAATAAATGAAAACTGCTGTAATATAATTATTAGTAACTTAGTAAAATCCTACTATGAGTACCCAAGTTGAATCTTCTGATCCCAAAGAGCTAATTTCTATAGAAGTTACTAAAGAAGATAAAGAAAAGCTGGAAAAAATAGCACTGCTGAGAGGTATTAGTATTAATGAATATTTATTAAATATTGCTCTCCATGAATCTCAAAAAATTGAGAACATTTTCATCACTGAAGAAGTTAATCTTTCTGCACAAGATTGGCAAATAGTTGTTTCAGCTATAGACAATTCACCAGAAATTAATCCTAAATTAAAACAAGCTATTGAACGTTATCAAGAAAACCAAAAGTAATTTCAAATATCAATAAATTTCAAGCATTTAAAATATGTTATTCACTATTTGTTCTATCAATGAAAAGAATTTGATTAGAAATAACTTTATCAGGAAGTGAGGCAATAATTATTGCCCCAGAGTATTGGAGTATTGTTCACGCAATAAAAGATCAACGGTTATTTAACGCTCACAATAAGCTCCTAAGCCTAAGTCTACATAAATAGTAACAATAATTGCTAGTTCTGCTGACAAGATATCAGATAAGTGTGACTGTGCGAAGTAATTGGAAATGAGTCCTAAAGTTTGTGGCAAAGCCATTCGTATAAACTTATTTTCACAAATCCATTCTTGACATTGCTGATCAACTAAATTTAAAACTATATTTGGATCTTCACCAAAACGATTAGCTAATTCTCTAATTGCTGCTTTTAAGTCGCCTCCACAGGATTCAAGAACTTTTAGAGCATCCAAAGCTTTGGGATTATTAGAAAATTGATTACGAAACTTTCTAATATCTGCAACTGCTACTGTAGTCATAGTTTGATTGTTGTAAATAAACTTAATAAAAAATTAACAAGTTATTTCTCTTACAAACAACAGTAATTATTCTCAACTATATAAATTAAGTTATACTTTTATTAAGTAAAATTACTTAATCTACTTAACCACTAATAACAATAATAGAGTCATTACCTCAAGAATCGGCTATTTTTTGGAAATCGAACCACAGAGACACAGAGGAGGCAGAGGGAGGATTTTGTTTAAAATAGCCAAGAGTTTTACCATTGGCTAATATTACAAGAGTATACTTATGATGTTTTTTGCTGTTGTTGTTGACGGTTAGCTAGTGCTTCCCCTAGTAAAATCGCGGCCATTTGGCTTTTGGTTCTTTGTTCTTGTTGGGCAATTTCTTCTAATGCTTGCCAGGTTTCATCAGGAATTACGGCGTTAAGTTTTCTACTCATTGATTCATAAGAAATATATAGGTTTTGACATCATCTTATCATCGGGTATCACATCATGATGTGATGCGAGATTTCTAGGAATAAAAATTTACAACTAATATTTAAAAAGCTTCATAATGTAGTTATAAATCTTGTTCCTTAATATCTCCCTTAACCTCATTCAAAACCCTATCTAGAGAAGCTTCTATTTTTTTATCATCTCTTCCTTCAGCAATTGACTTGAATATTCTCAACCAATGTTTTATTTTTATTCCCAAATAATACAAATTGAGAATTTCATCTAAATAATTTTCTAAAATGCTTCCTTGCCCTGCTCTAGCAACGCGACCAAAATTATTGCCCTTATCATCTTCAGCATTATCAGAGGCATCTTTTTTAGCAGCAGGATAAGGTTTTCTAAATTGTTGAGCAGGGCGGTTTATATTGGCATTTTTACCATCAGCAATTCTTGACTGTTGCCAATAATAGTTTCTTGCTTCTGCTGCATATTTAGCTAATTCTACAAACGGTGGTAGCAAAACAGGTTGACCTGCTATTACATCTGATAATATCCAAGGAAAAACTACTAATAAATCTGCTTTAGCACAAGCATCTGGATCAATCTTAAACCTAAAACTCGGTTCTTCTTCCTTTGATAAGGCATACCAGGCTTTAAGTTCAATCCCAAATATAATTTTATCATTATTGATTGCATCAACTAAAAGTACATCTGGGAATGTTTGAGATTGACGTTTAAAAGCAAAGCTGAGATATTTGTTTTCCGGGTCCCAAATATTCCTCATTTTATTTAGTCCTTCTACTAGGCTAGATTCAATCGCACTAGAAAATAAAGAACCTACGGCATATACATCAGTAGCATTTATACCTTTTACTACTATTTGAGATTGGAAAAAGTTGGGTAAAGTCCTAATTAATTCATTAATTTTTGTCCATAATTCAAAATATTCCCAAGTGTTATCAGGTGGTTGTTGACTTGGGGGATTTGTATTATTCATAATAATTACTGACCTTGACTAGAGATAATTTTTTCTAACTGGCTAATAAATTCCTCAAAGGGAATTTCTAATGCTAAACAAAATGCCCTTAGTTCTATTACATCTATACGTCTATCTCCTCTTTCACATTTACTAATAAATGATTGAGTTTGATTTAATCGCTCTGCTAACTGCTCTTGACTTAATCCAGCTTGTTTTCTACAGTCACGTAGATAACGTAAAAACAAGTGATACTCTTGGGTAAATATTGTTTTTGTCATTTAACTCACCTAAAAGTGAGTATATAGTCTATTTTAGAATAGTCCAAAATAGAATATTCTGAGATAGAATAGGGACAATGGATGGAAAAAACAAATTTCAGTATGATGGATTATCTGAATGTGGTGGAATTTCTATGTCGATACCTACAACTGTAATCGACGGTGTACATATTGAGATGGCCGATGCTCTCTCTCGCTATGTCAGTTGGCTTTCCCCAACAGTGATAGTATCTGATGGAGCTTATGGACTAGGCTTATTTCCAGGCGATCCTATTAATACAAATGATTTACAAGCTTGGTACGCACCTCATATTGAAGCTTGGTCAAAATACGCACTTCCAGAAACAACTTTATGGTTTTGGTGCAGTGAAATTGGTTGGGCTACTGTTCATCCACTACTAGAGAAACACGGTTGGTTGTATCGTTCCTTCCATGTCTGGGATAAGGGGATCGGACATATTGCCGGCAATGTTAATAGTAAAACTATCAGACGTTTTCCTGTGGTGACAGAGGCTTGTGTTCAATACGTCCGTCATGTAAAACTATCTACAATTGATGGCAAATATTTAACTTTACAAGAGTGGCTACGTTATGAGTGGGAACGCTCTGGACTACCACTTAATAAAACTAATGAAGCTTGTGGAGTGAAGAACGCAGCAACAAGAAAGTATTTCACAAAATGTCATCTTTGGTATTTTCCACCTCCAGATAAAATGGAACAAATTGTGGCTTATGCTAATAAGTATGGAAAACCCACAAATAGACCGTACTTTTCTATAGATGGAAAAACTCCTGTTACAGCACAACAATGGTCAAAAATGCGATCAACTTGGAATCATATTCATGCAGTTACTAATGTTTGGTCAGAACCTCAAGTTAGTGGTGATGAAAGAATAAAATTAGATGGTAAAACTCTTCATAGCAATCAAAAACCTCTCAGTTTGATTGAAAATATTATTACTGCATCTAGCAATGAAAATGATGTAGTGTGGGAACCATTTGGTGGTCTTTGCCCTAGTGCTATTATTTCTTTAAAAAATAAGCGTCGTTGTTATAGTGCGGAAATAAATAATGAATATTATCATGCTGCAAAATCTCGTCTTCAGAGTTTTGTAACCAGTAATTATTTATTCAACACAGTCGAGCATAGCATTAATTTAGAAACCTCTTTGATACAATCTAGAATTATAAATAATGAAGTATTACAACCTCAGCAATTATCCTTATTTTTATAATTCAATATTTTAATAAATGTAATTAATCAGAAAAATATTATAATTGAATATAAATAATCACCACATTTAAGCGGATACTACAAAACAGTTTATCTATGCTATAATAATAATCTAGCCTATCCAACAACCATATACTTTTCAGGAGCATAACCCATGACTCAAAGTATTAACCAACAATCCAATTATCAAAAATTAACTGCAATTGTTAACAACTTGATTGACAATAATCCTCTTTACCTAGAAAATCTCAATAGACAGGAAATGATTGACAACATCAATCATAACTTCGATCCCGCATTTGTCCCTGATGTAAATAGCATTTCCGAAGAATCATTAACTAAACGAATTAAAAGTATTTTATCTTTACATTTAGTCTCAGGAATGCTAAATGATTTTACTCCAGAACAAATGCAAATTTTTGATGAATCTGTAAAGCGTGGTAGTTAAATGGGTTATTTATTAGATACTAATATTGTTTCTGCATCACTCAAGCAAAATTTACACGTCGCATTAAAAATTACAGAAATGCGTCGTCGAGGTGAATTGATTGCTATTAGTGGTATAACTTACTATGAAGTACAAAGAGGACTTTTAAGAAGCAATGCCACTAAAAAATTAGCCTTGTTTGCACAATTTTGTCAAGATTATCCTGTTTTATTTTTAGATGATTTGAGGATTTTTCAGAAAGCCTCAGAAATTCATGCTGATTTAACAAATAAGGGTAAAATTATTCAGGATGCAGATATTTTGATAGCTGCTACTGCTATTGTTCATAATTTAATTTTAGTTTCTCATGATTCTGATTTAACTAGGGTTAATGATTTACAGTTAGAAAACTGGTTAATTTCTTAGTTAAGAAAGAAAATCTTACTTATTGTCTGCTAAGAGTGCAGTCAGATTTTCTAAAATCTCATTTTCTTCTTTTCTCACAGCTTCTAATCTCATCAACAACTTTGTTATTTCCTGCTTTGTATCTAAACTGATATTATCAGCAATTGCATTATTCAATATCAAACTATTATCTTCCGATTTCTTAAATTTGAACCCAGAAAATAATAATTTAGAGATATTCTTAAACCCAAAAGAAAACATTGCATAAATCAACTTGAGAGGAGTTTTCAAGGTAAATAACAAACCTTGATCCAATATCTTGCTAAATAGTTGAAATATTTTCCAGATTATATAAATACCTAAAAATATCATGAAAGCAGTAATAACAGGATGATTAACTGCTAAAGTTAATAATTTCATTATCCACGAAATTGTAGGATGATTATCAATCCAAGTTGTCATAGTATCCCATTGATGACTAAAAAAATTATTAATAGCATTTTCTATAGCACTAGAAACTGAATTAGTTAAATTTCCTGCTTGTTTAGCACTTTCAGTAAAACTATCAACAGCGTGGTTTTTTACCTGATTAACATTATCAATTACACTGGATGTAGTGGTAGTTAACGCATCTTTAGCTTGAGTTGCTGTTTCAGTTATTTTATTAATTACTTTTCCTGTAGAATTACTAACTGTATTTGTTGCACCTTGGAAGGTTTCAGTTAAAGATTGACTGGTTTTTTCTCCTGTTTCTGAAAAACTATTTAATGATTTATTGGTAACTTCTGTCAGTGTATTAACTGTTTTTCCTGTTGTGTCTGTGACGAAGTTTTTTGTATTTTCCCAACCGTGGGAAACTGTATCTGTGATCGAAGATAAGTTGCTAGTATTGATGATTTTTAGCATAATGCAGTTATCGGATTTGTTTTAATGATTACACATTACAGATATTTTCAGGTAAATAAACCACATTTTGATTTAGGTTTCGCGTCAACAATGTAGGGGTGAAGCATTCGGACAATTAATTATCGGTTTTTACCTAAGACTATCATCCGAATGCTTCGCCCTGACTGTGGTCTAAAGACATGAAAACTGCTGTAACATAAGTTTAATATGCAACGGATAAATTTTGTAAATCCGTAAATATATCTAAAAAAAACTTAATAATCAATTATGTTTTATATGATTTAGTAGTGTAGGTAGTATCTAAGTTAATTAGATCCAGATTCTCGACTTCTGTTATTTATTGTGTCCATAAATGATAAATTTATCTCAGAAGTCGGGGATCTTATCGCCTGTACCTACAATAAACTAGCCATGAGTGGTGTATACATCACACTATTATCGACTCTGTTCATAAATTCTTTAGCTAATTCTATCATGACTTCATGGGCATCACCATATTTTTGTTTATAGGTTAATTGATGATTAAAATCCAAACCTTCAGCTATTTTTGATCTTTCTGGTATTCTTGTGGCAAAGGTTGGGGGAAAGAAGGGATTAACAATAATAAAATTTAAGTTATGCGTTTGGGAAACAGTGCCGTTATAACGGGAAATTAAAGTGCCAATGGGACTAATTTTATGGTCGTAATCTTTCTTGAATTGTTCAATTTGTTCTAATAAAAGTTCTAAACCGTGAATTGACATCCGGCTGGGTACACAAGGAATTAAACAAAAATCACTGGCAAAAAAAGCACTTTTGATGACATTATTAATGCTGGGTGGACAATCTATTAAAACGTAATCATATTTTTCTAGTAAAGGATTGAGAATATTATGTAAAATTGCTACTGCATTGGCTGGTAAATATTCCTGAACTTCAAATAATCGCGGACTGCTAGGAATTAAATGTAAACAATTAAAAGAGTTTTTATTTCTGAGATTGGAAACTTCTTCTTTGACTATGAATTTTTCATTATTTCCATTTTCTAAAAAATAATCAGCATTTTTTAAAAGAAAGGGTAAAGTCAATCCTTTTTGATTATATTGCCATTCCCAATCTTCTTCTGACATCAAGGCGCTAGTGAGGTTACTCTGGGGATCTAAGTCAATAGCGAGTACCCGTTTACCATACATGGTATCGCCGGCTAAATATTCTGCTAAGGCCATGACGATGGTAGTTTTGCCAACTCCACCTTTGAGGTTGCAAACACTGATTACTTTCGCTGTCATAGTTTTTGGTAGATGGATACATTAGGGGTATATAATTATATTGTTGCCTAAAATTGTAGAAAATTAACAAGTAAAAATTGCTCTATTTATAAATGACTCCTAACACCCAAATAGATACCCCAATAAATAAAAGTTGGCATGGTAAACTTCATTTAGTCTATGCTAAACGCCAAGATTCTACACAATTAATTTATAACCACAACCAAGCACCTTTAAAAATTCAACGTCCTTTTTATCCAGAGGGTGAAAAAATATGTCATAGTGTGATTTTACATACTGCTGGAGGTGTGGTGGGGGGCGATCGCCTATCTTCCCAAATTCACTTGCAAGAAGATACACAAGTATTAATAACTACTGCTACTGCTGCTAAAATATATCGTAGTAATGGGTTACAAGCACAACAAACTGTAAATATTCAAGTTGATGCTGGTGCTTGTTTAGAATATTTACCCCAAGAAACAATTTTATTTAATGGTGCAGTTTATCGCCAGGATTTGCGAGTAAAATTAGCTACAGGAAGTAGTTTTTTAGGGTGGGAAATTACGAGATTTGGTAGAAGTGCGAGAGGAGAAAAATTTGTACAGGGAGAGATGCGATCGCACATAGAAATATGGCAAAATAATCAACCATTGTGGATTGATAGACAATATTTACCCGGTAGGGAAGAAATATTTCACAGTCCCCACGGTTTAGCAGGAAAACCCGTTATTGGTAGTTTTGTGTGCGTTGGGATTCCCATATCACAGGAAATTATTCAACAAGCACGTTCTTTAATTATTCACAACTCTATCAATAACTCTGATGCTGGAGTAACTCGTTTAGAACATGGATTTTTGTGTCGATATCGTGGTAA
The DNA here is from genome assembly GCF_014696235.1 of Sphaerospermopsis sp. FACHB-1194. Classification (NCBI taxonomy): domain Bacteria; kingdom Bacillati; phylum Cyanobacteriota; class Cyanophyceae; order Nostocales; family Aphanizomenonaceae; genus Sphaerospermopsis; species Sphaerospermopsis sp. FACHB-1194. Next base: position 114,478 of record NZ_JACJPU010000003.1, read on the forward strand.
TTCTACATCGGAAGCAAGAAATTGGTTTACAAATATTTGGCAAAATTTACGAATATCGTTGTTAAATCGTGGTAATTGTATTCCTAGAGTTTGGCAGATTTGAAAAAGCATTCAGCCGTCAGCCGTCAGCTATCAGTTATCAGCTATCAGCTATTAACTAAAGGATAAAAAATAAGAAGAAATATAGAGGAAAAAACAATGCAACTTACACCGCAAGAAAAAGATAAATTATTAATATTTACTGCTGCTTTGGTAGCTGAAAGAAGAAAAAATAGAGGTTTAAAATTAAATTATCCCGAAGCGGTAGCTTTTATTTCCGCCGCGATTTTAGAAGGTGCAAGAGATGGACAAACCGTAGCAGAATTAATGAGTTATGGAACAACTTTATTAACACGAGATGATGTGATGGAAGGTGTACCAGAAATGATTCATGAAGTACAGGTAGAAGCAACTTTTCCTGATGGGACAAAGTTAGTGACAGTGCATAATCCTATTAGATAGTATAAAAGGAGTAAGAAACGACAAATTATCCATCAACAAACAATATGAGATTAAAATCAATCAATATTCAAGGTTATCGACCTTTTAGGAATTTTGCAGCACCATTAGAACCACTAGAAATTATTGTTGGTGCAAATGGTGCAGGTAAGTCAAGTTTATTTGAATTTCTCAAATTTTTACGAGATAGTCTTTTTCAAGATATACCTCCAGAAATAGTTCCTGGTTCTATTGGACAACAGATTTTTCATATTCCGGGACCAGAAAAGTTTCAATGGGATATTGAAATTGATACAGGTCTTCCAATTGGTATTAGATATTTAGGAGAACTCATTGGTCCAGTTGGTAGAACTCAGGTTTCCTATGAACGAGTAGAATCATCTCAACCTTTTAGCGATAAATATAGTAATCCATACATATATATGGATATTCAAGGTAATAAAGGAGTGGTGCAAAATCCTGATACTAAAAAATTTACACAGCAAGAAATTGCCTTAAAACGACCTAATCAACTTGCTTTAAGTGCAATGACAAATCCATCATTAGAAACTTTATATAACTTACGTGACTATATTCGAGAATGGAGATTTTATAGTTCATTTAATATAGCAAATGATAAAATTCGGAAATCAGTACCCATTGAACAACAACCGATTTTACATGAGGATGCAGGTAATTTAAGTTCAGTTCTTTTCTCTTTAATGACTGAACATATAACAGCATTTGATGAACTACAACAACATTTACGTTCTGTCATTCCTGGTTTTAAAGGTTTAAAAGTAAAAGCACGAGGGGGACCAGGAGAAGTTATAGCATTTTGGCAAGAATCAGGAGTTGATCAAGAATTAAGTTTAGCTGATTTATCAGATGGAATTTTGCGGTTAATTTGTTGGATTTGTTTATGTGTACAACCAAATCCACCATCTTTAATTTGTATTGATGAACCAGATCAAGGTGTACATCCCCGTACACTTCCGGTTCTAGCTGGTTTATTTGAAAAAGCATCTGAACGCACACAAATTTTATTAGCAACTCACTCATCTTATTTTCTCACACAGTTTGATATTTCTCAAATTGCTGTACTTAGAAAAGAAAATGGAGAAGCAAAATTTATTAAGCCTGGAAATTCGCCAATTTTAATTGATATGCTTGATGATTTCGGTTCAGATGAAATAGAACAATTACACCGTAGCGATGAACTAGAGAGACTTCCATGAGAATTTTAGTTTATGTTGAGGGGACATCTGATAAATCAGCAATGGAAGCATTACTAGCACCATTAATTGAAGAGAAACTAAACCAGGGTATAAGTATTGAATTTTTTGCTGTTAAAGGTAATGATAATAGTAGAGGTGGAGATGCTAAAAAAGATTTATTAACTCAAACTCCAATTAGAGCAGTGAATATTCTGAAAAATCAGCAAGATTCAACTGTAGTTATTATACCTGATTTATATCCTAAAAATAAAGGGTTTCCTCATGAAACCTGTGCAGAATTAGTACAAGGAATTTTCAATAATTTTGAACAAGCATTACACCGCAAAGGAATTAATGATCGCCGATTAGAAGAACGCTTGAAAGTGTTCTGCTTTCAGCATGATTTAGAAGCATTAATTTTAGCTGCTGAAAGTGAATTATCAAGTATCCTTGGCATTAATAATATAACACAAACATGGACAATCCCAGTTGAAGACCAAAATCATGACATTCCACCTAAAAGAATAGTAGAGGAGATATTCAAAAACTATGGTAAACGTTATAAAGAATCTATAGATGCACCAAGAATTTTAGGAATTGCTAGATATCAAGATATAGCAGAACTATGTCCACAAGCTTTTAAACCCTTTGTACAATTTTTAGAAAATTTGTAAATTAGGAGACATCCAGTTATGATCCCCGGAGAAATCATTACCCCCCCAGGAGAAATCGAACTCAACGTAAATCGTCCCACCACTAAATTAATAGTAGCAAACACCGGAGACAGACCCATACAAATTGGTTCACACTTTCACTTTTATGAAGTCAATAACGCCCTACAATTTGACAGAGAAAAAGCACGAGGAATGAGATTAGACATCCCCGCAGGAACAGCAGTCAGATTTGAACCAGGAGACGAAAAAGAAATCACCCTTATTCCCCTAGTTGGTAGTCGCCAAATATACGGATTCAACAACAAAATAAACGGAAAACTCTAAACCTCTCTCTTAAACCTCTCTCTGCGCCTCTGCGCCTCTGCGTGATAAAAAAAGGATAAAAAAAATGCCCTACAGAATGAACCGCCGCGCCTACGCTGACACCTACGGACCAACAGTAGGCGACAAAATCAGACTAGCAGATACTGAACTATTTATAGAAGTAGAAAGAGATTTTACAACTTATGGTGATGAAGTAAAATTCGGGGGTGGTAAAGTAATTAGAGATGGCATGGGACAATCTCCAATTGCTAACGCCGATGGTGCTGTAGACTTAGTAATTACTAATGCTTTGATTCTCGATTGGTGGGGTATTGTAAAAGCAGATATCGGCATTAAAGATGGCAAAATTCACAAAATTGGTAAAGCCGGAAATCCCTATATTCAAGATAATATAGATATTATTATTGGACCAGGAACAGAAGCATTAGCCGGTGAAGGAATGATACTCACCGCAGGGGGAATAGATACCCACATCCATTTTATCTGTCCTCAACAAATAGAAGTAGCGATCGCCTCCGGTATCACTACTATGATCGGTGGAGGAACAGGACCAGCTACGGGAACAAATGCCACAACTTGCACACCAGGACCATGGAATATTTACCGAATGCTGCAAGCTGCTGACGCTTTCCCTATTAACTTGGGATTTTTAGGAAAAGGTAATACCAGTCAACCCCAAGCACTGAGGGAACAAGTAGAAGCCGGGGTAATAGGGTTAAAACTCCATGAAGATTGGGGAACAAACCCTGCAACTATTGATACTTGTTTAACCATTGCCGATGAATATGATGTACAAGTAGCAATTCACACTGATACATTAAACGAAGCCGGTTTTGTGGAAGATACCATCGCTGCTTTTAAACATCGTGCTATTCACACCTACCACACCGAAGGCGCTGGGGGAGGACACGCACCGGATATTATTAAAGTTTGTGGACAAACCAACGTTTTACCATCTTCTACTAACCCCACCCGTCCCTATACAGTTAATACCTTAGATGAACACCTAGATATGTTAATGGTGTGTCATCATTTAGATCCTAGCATTCCCGAAGATGTTGCCTTTGCTGAATCCCGTATTCGTAGAGAAACTATCGCTGCTGAAGATATTCTGCACGATTTAGGCGCGTTTAGTATGATTGCTTCCGATTCTCAAGCAATGGGAAGAGTAGGAGAGGTAATAATTAGAACCTGGCAAACTGCCCATAAAATGAAAGTTCAACGGGGAACACTCTCCCCTCACCTTGTAGGAGAGGGGTTGGGGGAGAGGTCAGACAATTTCCGCGCTAAAAGATATGTTGCGAAATACACAATAAACCCAGCCATTACACATGGTATTGCTGACTATGTTGGTTCTGTGGAAGAGGGAAAAATTGCTGATTTGTGTTTATGGCAACCTGCGTTTTTTGGTGTCAAACCAGAAATAGTTATTAAAGGGGGAATGATTGCTTGGTCACAAATGGGTGATGCTAATGCTAGTATTCCCACACCTCAACCTGTGCATACTCGCCCGATGTTTGGCAGTTTTGCCGGTGCGCGTCATGCAACATCATTAACGTTTGTTTCTCAAGTCGGTTTAGAAAGAGAAATTCCCCAAATGTTAGGCTTAAAAAAATCAATTGTTGCGGTTTCGGGAACTCGACAAATTACTAAGCGAGATATGAAATTAAATGATGCCTTACCGCAAATTGAAGTAGATCCAGAAACTTATGAAGTTCGTGCAGATGGGGAATTATTAACCTGTGAACCTGCAACGGTTTTACCAATGGCGCAAAGATACTTTTTGTTTTGACTCCTCTACGGGCGAAGTAGGGGCGAAGCATTCGGAAAATAGCCTGTTCAGAAAATTTATAATTAGTCGCCCGAATGCTTCGCCCTTACAGGAAAATAGGCTTGGAGAAAAATTGATAATTTGTCGCCCGAATGCTTCGCCCCTACCACTCCTGACTCCTGACTTTTGACTCCTGACTTTTGATTTTCTATGCTTCTAAAATCTGAATTTCATTAAGTTGATTAATTACCACATCTGCACCTTTAACATTATCTGTATTATTAACCCAAGTAATACCAATACAACCGGCAGCTTTAGCATGACGCGCCATTTGCATATCACCCACTGAATCGCCTACCATCAAAGTAGCTCCCGGTGGTATGCCTAAAGTTTGGCAAGCCTGTAAAAATAATATTGGATCCGGTTTACTCGGACCTTCATCAACTCCCATTTCTAATTGCAGGTAATCTCTGAGATGATGAGTGATGACAAATTTTTGCACTTCCCCAGTGGTTGCGGCTGAAAGAATACCCAGTTTTAATCCTGCTGCTGATAGTGATCTTAAAACATCCAAGACACCTGGGAAAAGAGGTGCGGGAGTTTGACTCACATATTGATCAGCTTCTGCTAAGGCTTGACGAGCAATTTTTAAAGACTCAAACCAACCTCTTCCAGTTTCAGCTATGTAAGCAGCAGCAGCTACTTCGGTTTCTTTGCGACTAGCTACAGACATTAAACCAGCAGGATCTAAAATATTGCCATTAATACCAAAAGCCATTAATAAAGGTTCGCCAATACCGGGAATTTGCGCGTCTATGATCCGTGCTGCTTTTTGTCCGAGCGATCGCAAATAGGTTTCTGAGTCTTCCAATGTACCATTTTTGTCAAATAAAATCGCTTGAATATGAGAAAAGGTGATGTCTCTACATTTGATAGTTATCATTTAATCCCTGACTCCTCTAACAACTGTAAATCATATATGAAAATTTTATTTCAATTGAATAAATCCGATAATGACCATACTTTTACGGTTTTATCATAACCACCACTTACCAGAGTTTTACTATCTGGACTGAAAGCAAGTGATTCTACAAAAGATAAATGACCATAAAGTGTCATGATTTTTGTGCCGGTTTGCAAATCCCACAATTTAATTGTTTTATCATCACTACCACTAGCAAGGATTTTTCCATCTGGACTGAAAGAAATAGTTGTAATTGGCGCATAATGACCAGTAATAGTAATAGTTTTCAGTGGTTCTATCTTCCACAATTTAATTGTTTTATCATCACTACCACTAGCAAGGATTTTTCCATCAGGACTAAAACTAATAGTCCGAATCGAATCTGAACGACCACCAAGAGTTTGAATTTCTTCTCCTGTTGCTATATCCCATAATTTAACTGTTTTGTCATCACTACCACTAGCAAGGGTTTTTCCATCTGGACTAAAACTAATAGTCCGAATCCAATCTGAATGACCAGTAAGAGTTTGAATTTCTTCTCCTGTTGCTATATCCCACAATTTAATTGTTTTATCACTACTACCACTAGCAAGGATTTTTCCATCAGGACTAAAACTAATAGTCCGAACCCAATTAGAATGACCTATTAGGGTTTTAATTTTTTCTTCTGTTTCTATATCCCATAGTTTAATAGTTTTGTCATTACTACCACTAGCAAGGGTTTTTCCATCAGGACTAAAACTAATAGTAAGAACAAAACCTGAATGCCAAGCAAAAGTTTTAATTTCCTCTCCTGTTGCTAGATTCCATAATTTAATTGTATGGTCATCACTACCACTGGCAAGGGTTTTTCCATCAGGACTAATAGCTACTGAATTAACAGCAGCAAACATCCCTTCATGATGAAGATTATAACGAGTAGTACATGATGGATTACTAATTTCTGTAAAATCAGGATTAAGATTTAGTGCTTTCTGACAAAATTCAGTAGCTTTTGTGTAGTCACCTAAAGCAGCTAAAGCAACTCCTTGGTTATAGTAGGCTTCCACATAATTATTATCTAGTTTAATCGCTTCCCTAAAATCATTGACTGCCTTTTGATATTCTTTTAAATTTAAGTTAGCTATACCTCTTTTATAATAAGCATCAGCATAATAATTAGCTGCATCTTGGCTCTTATTATCAATTACTTTAGTAAAATTTTGAATTGCGTCTTGATAATTTTTTAATTCTGCATTAATAGAACCGAGTTTAAAATTTGCAACTGGATGTTTAGGATCACGGTATATAATTAACTCGTTCAAATCTGCAAGTGCTTTGTGAAGTTCTCCCTGTTGAATATAGATAGCAGCACGACCTATATAACCATTCGCAAGGTTTGGGTTACGGTCAATTGCAGTATTGAAATCATCGAGAGCTTTTTCATATTCTGCCAGTTTAACATAAACAGTGGCTCTTCCCAGCAATGGATCAATATATCTAATTTTATCCTCGTTAATATGTTTTAGTTTGGGGTCAACTTCCATTGCTTTATTATAATTTTCTATTGCTCTTTCCTGATATTTTTTTGCTTGTTCATGATATCTTTTGGCTTGTTGCAAATACCTTTTTGTATTATGATTATCAATACCTTCTTCTAATGTTTTATATTCCATTACTGTTTGCAAATCACCTAGTTTAGAATAAATTTGACCTAATGCTACGTAGGCTTCTGCAAAATTTGCGTTTTTAGCTAATGCTGAATTAAAATATTTAATTGCTTCATCATCATCATTATCTTCTATGGCTTTTACACCCTTTTCATAAGAAGATAATGAACTATATATAGGATCAGATTCTTTATAGTTATTCTTGATAAAATTAATTTCTACTTTATCCACAACGAAATTAATATTACCTATTAAAGATAGGGAAGGCGCAAGATTAATTGTTGGTGCTAAATAGCTTATTAAACTTGGATTGAAATTAATTTGTAAATTTTTTGATAAATCAAATAGCAATTTTAAAGAAGCCCGAAAAATAGAATTATCAGATAATAAGGGAGCTTTAACATAAAAATTATCTGATAACGCAGAATTGCTTAAAGCTCTAGCTGATATGACAGTATGAAAAGACAAACCAGGGATAGGGATACTAATTTCTGTCATACTCATAATTAATGACAGCAAGATGCAAAATGTAAATTTTAAGAATTGCTGCACTTTACTTAGATTCATTTGAGTCATATAATTTGTACTTCAAAAATAAACTTTTATAATCAATTAAGATATTTATGAAAGTGTTAATACTCATAGTTAGCTTTCTATAAATTTAATTATGAGTATTAATTAAGTCTATATTATACACTTAATGGTAATATTATCACTTCATACTTGTATATACAACAATAACACTCTTACTGTTTCTAATAAAATATTCTGATAATTTATTCTGAGAATTGTAACCACATTCTCACTCTTACATAAGGGGAATTAGGCAAAAAACACTAATAAAATAGGCTCAAACCTATACCCCAATTGACTTTGACATGGTTTTGATTAGTTTATTGGTATATTTGGTTTCCAGGCGTTTTTGGTTATTTGATTGATGTATTGACCTTATCTACGCAAGGGTTTGAGTCCTGAGGGTGATAAAAAAGAAAATAGGTGTAAGGTTTCGCTATAAGATTCAGTGGTAAGTGAGCGACTTGTACTGAGAGAAGTCTAAGTAAGCCTGGCGTTAGTCCTAAAATTATGAACACAAAAAAAGAGGGATATTCCCTCTTTATTAATACTTGGTTGTAAATAATCACAACTACAGATATATTACTCTTCAATAGCTGCTGGAATTTCCTCTTCAACTTCAGTTGCTGCTGGAATTTCTGCTTCAGCTACAGCTTCTACTCCTTCAACTGGTGCAGCTTCTGCTGCTTCCGCTGGTGCAACAGCTATACCCTGCTGTTTAGCTAACATTTGTTCCCTATACTTAGCTGCCATTTCTTCAGCCTTATCATAGACCAAATCGCGGTTCTTGATCATATCACCGGGTTCTGGTTCTAACTGCTTGGTAGACAGCGAAATGCGTCCTCTTTCTGCATCCAAATCAATGATCATGACTTTCAATTCATCATTGACATTAAACACGCTGTGAGGTGTGTCAATATGCTCGTGGGAAATCTCAGAAATGTGGAGTAGTCCGCTAACACCGCCGATGTCAATAAATGCACCGTAGGGTTTGATACCGCGAACAGTACCAATTACTACTTCGCCAACCTCTAAGCGGTTCATCTTGCGCTCAACCAGCGCCCGACGATGGGAGAGAACCAAACGGTTGCGTTCTTCATCTACTTCTAGGAATTTTAAGGGTAATTCTTCCCCTACCAATTCTTCTTTTGGTTTGCGGGTACTAATATGAGAACCGGGGATAAAACCACGTAGTCCCTCAATGCGTACCAATGCGCCCCCACGATTAGTAGCAAACACACCAGAACGGACAGTAGCATCTTCTGCCTGTAATTGCCGTACTCTTTCCCATGCTCTCATGTATTCAATACGACGAATGGACAGGGTTAACTGACCATCTTCGTTTTCATCAGTGAGGATGAAAAATTCCCGTGTTTCGTTTGATTGTAAGACTTCTTCCGGGGCATCAACCCGGTTAATAGACATTTCCTGTATAGGTATGTATGCTGCTGTTTTAGCACCAATGTCAATCAGAGCGCCGCGCGGCTCTATACTAAACACTGTACCTGGTACTATATCACCAGGGCTGAAGTGATAATCGTACTTATCAAGTAGAGCAGCGAAATCTTCGTGAGTAAATCCAATTTCTGTAGCGGTTAAATTCTGATTGACCATGCTGTTTTGTTCCTGGTTCTAGTCTCCGTAAGTTTTTGTCACAATTAATGATGTATATGCGAGGGCTTTTAAATAAGTCTACACTTACATCCTTGTTAATCCTAGCGCAGAAGAGCTAGGTTCACACATATTATCTTCCAGATATGATATTATATCACATCCCAAAATTTTTTTCACTTTTTGCAAGTTAGGGGTCAGTAGTCAGCAGTCAGCACTATATCAAAATATTATCCGTTGCCACATAAATATGCAGCAACGGATTTGAATCTTACTTAAAAAAGTGTTAAGTCTGAGATAGCTGAAAGCTAACCGCTGACAGTGTTTAACTTCTTAGTCTTTCTCTTTTCTCTCAAAGCGGGGAGGTTCGCGAAATGCGATCGCAAAAAAGAGAACACCTATTGCTAGGGTCAAAATCAAAATGTATGCAACGCTTTCCATATTAGGATTTCCTGCCTATCCAGCCAGTAATTTTAGTTTACCAAGCAGAGTAAAAAGCATGAAGTCATAAAACTTCATACTTTTTACTTCATGCTTGTTTAAGCTTCCTTACGAACACGAGTGGTCTTGTCACCCACTTTCTGGAACAGACCCCACTCTACTTGTTCTTCTAGATCCGCTTCTACACCTGCGAATACATCGCGGTAGATGGTTCTAGAACCATGCCAGAGGTGACCAAAGAAGAACAAGAGCGCAAAGACAGCGTGACCAAAGGTAAACCAACCTCTGGGAGATGTACGGAATACACCATCAGAGTTTAAGGTTTCGCGGTCAAATTCAAAGATTTCGCCGCCTTGAGCCTTACGAGCATATTTCTTCACATCGGCGGGATCTGTGAATGTTTTACCATTTAAATCACCACCGTAGAAGCTAACAGTAACGCCTGTTTGCTCGAAGCTGTATTTAGATTCTGCCCGACGGAAAGGAATGTCAGCGCGGACAACTCCATCTTTATCGGTCAAAATTACAGGGAAGGTTTCAAAGAAGTTAGGTAGACGACGTACTGTGAGTTCGCGTCCTTCTGCATCTGTGAAGACTGCGTGACCTTGCCAAGATTGGGCAATACCATCGCCTTTAACCATTGGACCGGTACGGAATAAACCACCTTTAGCGGGGCTATTTCCTACATAGTCGTAGAAGGCCAATTTTTCGGGGATTTGTGACCAAGCTTCGGACAAGCTTGCACCGTTAGCAACACTATTTTGCACACGGCGCTGAATTTCTTGACGGAAGTAACCTTGGTCCCACTGATAGCGGGTAGGTCCAAACAGTTCGATGGGGGTGGTAGCGTTACCGTACCACATAGTACCAGCAACTATGAAAGCAGCGAAGAATACCGCAGCGATACTGCTGGAAAGTACGGTTTCAATGTTACCCATCCGTAGGGCTTTGTAGAGCCTTTCGGGAGGACGAACTGTGAGGTGGAATAAACCAGCAATAATACCAACTACACCAGCTGCAATGTGGTGAGCTACGACACCACCGGGGTTAAAGGGGTTAAACCCGGCTGGTCCCCATTCTGGTGCTACTGGTTGGATGCTACCAGTTATACCGTAAGCATCGGAAACCCACATCCCAGGTCCAAATAGACCGGTTAAGTGAAAAGCACCGAAACCAAAGCAAAGTAAACCAGATAAGAATAGGTGGATGCCAAACATTTTTGGCAAGTCTAAGGCGGGTTCGCCTGTGCGGGGATCTCTAAATAGTTCTAAATCCCAGAAAACCCAGTGCCAAACGGCTGCTAGGAATAATAAACCAGAAAGAACGATGTGAGCAGCAGCCACGCCTTCAAATGACCAGAAGCCAGGATCTACTGCTGTGCCACCGGTGACGCTCCAGCCGCCCCAGGATTCGGTTACGCCTAAACGTGACATAAAGGGAAGTACGAACATCCCTTGTCTCCACATGGGGTTGAGAACTGGATCACTGGGGTCGTAAACAGCCAGTTCGTAAAGTGCCATTGAACCAGCCCAGCCAGCAACTAGGGCTGTGTGCATCAAGTGTACAGAAATCAGTCGGCCTGGATCGTTCAGAACCACTGTATGTACTCGGTACCAGGGTAGTCCCATCGACTACGCTCCTCCTCGAAGAGTTAGTTTGTTTACAAAGCAATTTTCTTACTGAGGTTCTGAGGGAGGTAAACTACCACCCAGAAGTCTCTCTGAGTTTTTGTTATTGCCAGTCTTGAGTTTAACCACAGATTACTCTGTAGTTTATTATCGCTTATTCGCTGTCACAAGTTAATTCCCTGAGTTCGTGACTTTCAGGAAGTAGCTGTTTTGGCGATCAGCAAAAATGAGAATATTTTAAAAAGTGTAACTATTGATGGAACTCTTTGCAAGCTCCTAAATAGATGTGATTAGCTAGTTTTTGCATCAGATACCCCTACTCATGCCCACAATGCTACTATTTATCATCTGAGGCACTGGTTAAGCTTAAATTATTCTAAATATACAATAAAGCTGTTCGTTTGGTATAAAATTAGGACTATGATTCCCATGGCGATCGCTTGTTGAAAAATAACATAACTTATATTGACGAGATTTACACATTCCTGTCCTTGATTTTAATGCTGAAATTTATAGGCTATAATTCAACCACTATTCAACAAATAAAGGAGGATAAAATGGATGCAATTACTACTCAGCAAGCAAGTCAAGACTTAGATAATTTAGTAGATCGGGTTATTGCAGATGTAGAACCAACAACTATTTGTAACAGGACTTACGCAACTGGCACAGCGATCGCTAATTATTAGTATATGTGTACTGCAATAATGAAGATGTTATTGAATCAGACTGATTGAGAATTGTTAATAGTAATAGATTAAATAAATGACGGGTATTAATTTTATGAGAGAATGATGATAGGGTGCATTAAGAAATTAATTAACGATGAAATTTACTAAACTTAATTACTGCCAGTATTTACTTAGCAGTCAAATCAACTACACAATGACTAATCTAGCAGAACATTTAGACAATATTAGTCACGATAAAATTAATTATTATTGAAAAAATGAGAAATTGACTCCTCGGTTACTTTGGGATAATGTGAAAGATATAATTGTCCCGGACGAGAATGCTTATATTATATTTGATGACACAGTTTTAAACAAAAGATTTTCAGAAAAGATTGAAATAGTGCGAAGGCAATATAGTGGAAATGAGCATGGCATCGTCAAAGGAATTGGAATAGTCAATTGTATATATGTTAATCCTAAAACTCTCAAATTTTGGGTAATAGATTATCGTATTTTTAACCCTGACAATGATGGTTTAAGTAAAGTTGACCATGTGAAAAATATGTTGCAAGGGCTTGTATATCAAAAGGTTCTGCCATTTGATACAGTTTTAATGGATACTTGGTATGCAGTTAACAATTTAATGCTTTTTAATGCTTTATATTGATAGTCTAGATAAAGTTTATTATTGTCCTTTAAAGATTAATCGTTTGGTTGATGATAGTTTTGGCAAAGAAAAATATAAAAATATTGAATCATTGTCATGGAGTGAAGATGAGTTAGAATGTGGTAAAATTATCAAGATAAAAGCATTCCCCTCTGAGAAAAAAGTGAAGCTATTCCGGGTTACTATCTCTACCGATAGAACGGACTATATCGCAACTAATGATATATCTCAAAGTTCTATGGATGTTACACAACAGGTGTGTAAAATCCGTTGGAAAATAGAAGAGTTTCACAGGGAGATAAAACAATTAACTGGCATTGAATCATGTCAGTGTCGCAAAGGTCGTCTTCAAAGAAATCATATAGCTTGTGCTATGTTGGTTTGGCTAAGACTAAAAAACTTAGCTTACAACACAGGTCAAACTATTTATCAAATTAAGCATAATTTGCTTTCTAATTATTTAATAGGACAACTAAAACGTCCAGATATTGCTATGTCAATGGTTTCGTCTTTAGGCGCTCGGTGCAGCGTAGCCGCACCATCGCTTGTGCCAGTTGCGTAAGTCCTATGTAATAACAAAGGTAACAAGGCCATTTTAATTTCTCTAGAGGAATTTTCATCATGGCAAGAGACATTATATTTACTGTCAAATCCTGTTAACGCCAAGCATCTTCTTTCTTCAATTCAATCAGCAAAAGCAGGTGATATTATTGAGAGAGACTTAATAGAAGAATGAAACTCACATTTACAGAAGCTGCATGGAATGATTATTTGTGGTTTCAAGATACTGATAAAAAACTCTTAGAAAGAATTAACACTCTGATTAAAGAAATTCTGCGAACTCCGTTTGAGGGTATGGGTAAACCAAAGCCATTGAAAGCTAATCTATCAGGTTATTGGTCTAGGCGCATCAACACCGAACACCGTCTGGTTTATTAAGTGTTAGAAGAAAACTAGAAGAAAACTAGAAGAAAACATAATTATTGTAGCTTGTCATTTTCATTATCAGGATTAGATATTAAGTACGGGAGAAACAGCAATGACAGTGGCAATTGCTAAAAAGATGACCTTTGAGGAATTTCTCAACTATGACGATGGTACGGATACTTTATATGAATTGGAAAATGGAAAATTAATTCCCATGCCTTCGGAAAGTGATATAAATCAACGAATAGCTATATTTCTATTGATCTATTTTTCTCAATTAGGTATCCCGTCTTCTCGTTTACGGATGAAAGCTGAGATAGCTGTAAATAGTAGAAGTGTAGGTGTGCGTATACCTGATGTGGTAGTTTATTCTGAAGAGTTAGCGGTGGCAATGGCAGGAACTACTCGTTCACTGGTATATATGGATATGCCACCACCATTATTAGTTGTTGAAGTGGTCAGTCCTAATCAGGCTAATCGTGATTATCGCTACAAGAGATCCGAATATGCGGCGCGGGGTATTCCTGAATACTGGATTGTTGATCCCATTACTCAAAAGGTGACAGTGTTGGAATGGGTAGAAGGTTTTTATGACGAGCAGGTGTATGAAAATGACAGCTTGATAGTTTCTCCCATATTTCCAGAACTCAAGTTGACTGCTGCTCAAGTTTTACAAGGATGAAAATCTTTGATATGAAAAACAGCTTATATAAATATAACATATATATTAAGATGATTAACTGCTGATTTTAGAAAAATTAATGTTGATAACTGGGTTTTTCAGGTCTATAAGACGGTTGGGTAAGGTAACAAAATTCCTGTCGTTGTTCTCCTTGTGTTTCTTGCTGGCTGTAAGCTGTACTCCAAGTCCCCAACCAACTACACCACCTAGTCCTGGTGCGGTGAATACTCCTGCTGGTGATGGTAGGATTACTATCGGGACAACAGCAAAACCGAGAACCCTTGATCCTGCTGATGCTTATGAGTTAGCATCCTTGGGTTTAGTCTTTAATATGAGCGATCGCCTATATACTTATGAACCAGGTAGTACAGAAATTAAACCCCAACTAGCCACAGCTTTACCTAAAGTTAGTGAAGATGGTTTAACATACACCATTCCCCTACGGGAAGGAGTAGTTTTTCACGATGACACACCTTTTAACGCTAAAGCAATGGCATTTAGTATCCAGCGTTTTATCGAAAATAAAGGTAAACCATCTTTTCTACTTTCCGATACAATTGAATCCGTGAAAGCTACAGGGGACTATGAACTTACAATTAAATTGAAAAAACCCTTTGCGGCTTTTCCCGCATTATTAGCATTTTCTGGAGTGTGTCCAGTTTCACCTAAAGCTTATGAACTTGGTGCGGGGAAATTTCAACCTAATACCTTTGTAGGAACTGGTCCTTATAAATTAGCCCAGTATGGTACAGATTCTTTAAGATTGGATGTTTTTGAGAAATATTGGGGAGAAAAACCAGCAAATAAAGGTGTTAATGTGCAAATTCAAACCAGTCCAGTGAATTTATTTAATGCTTTTAAAACTGGTGCAGTTGATGTTGCTTATTTATCTTTACAACCAGATCAAATTCGTAGTTTAGAAGATGGTGCGAAAAAAGGAGATTGGCAAGCTATCACTGCTCAAGGTAGTGTAGTTAGTTATATGGTGTTGAACAGAAATCAACAACCATTAGATAAACCAGAAGTGAGAAGTGCGATCGCCTCACTCGTTGATCGTCCATTATTAAATGAACGGGTATTATATGGTCAAGCAGATCCACTTTATAGCATGATTCCCACAACCTTCAATGTTTCCCAACCATTATTTAAAGAGAAATATGGTGATGGTAAATTTGAAGAAGCGAAAAAATTGTTAACTACCGCAGGTTTTTCCAAAGAAAAACCCGCCCAAATTCAAGTTTGGTATCCTGCAAGTTCACCCACCCGGAGTTTAGCAGCACAGACATTAAAATCCTTAGCTGATACTAAAATGGACGGGATATTACAACTAGAAGTTAAAACCGTAGAAGGGGCAACATTTTTCAAAGAAATTTCCAAAGGTTCATATCCCATCGCTTTGCTAGACTGGTATCCAGACTTTTTAGATCCAGATAATTATGTACAACCATTTTTATCCTGTGAAAAAGGTTCAGAAGCTAAAGGTTGTGAAGATGGTGGAAGTCAAACTCAGGGTTCTTTTTACTATAGTGAAACAATGAATAAACTCATTGATCAACAACGTCAAGAACAAAACCCAGAAACGAGAAAGAAAATCTTTACTGACATTCAAAATCTAGTTTTAACTGATGTTCCTTACGTTCCCCTATGGCAAAACAAAGATTATGTATTTGCCCAAAAAGGCGTAACAGATGTCAAACTTGATCCTACTCAAAACTTGATTTACAGAACAATTAAGAAGTAGTTCTTAGTCATTAGTCATTAGTCATTAGTCATTAGTTATATTTATCCTGACTCCTGACTTCTGTACGGGCGAAGCATTCGGAAAATAGCCTGGGACAAAAATTTACAATTAGTCGCCCGAATGCTTCGCCCCTAAGACTCCTGACTCCTTCAACTCCTTGAACTCCTGAACTTCCTGAACTCCTGACTCCTAATAAATATGTCCCGTTCTAAAGCCTTACAATATTACATAGTTTCTCGGTTGCTATTTGCACCACTGCAACTATTAACTATTATCACCATTGTTTTTTTATTATTAAGAGCCACTCCTGGAGATCCAGCAGATGCAATTCTTGGTGGACGTGCGCCAGAAAGTGCTAAGGAAGAACTCAGAAAACAACTAGGTTTAAATTTACCCATCTGGTTACAATATCTCAATTATTTGGGAAATATACTACGTTTTGATTTAGGAACTTCCTTAACCAGTCGCGGTCAAAATGTGTGGGAAATTATCAGCCAACATTTTCCAGCTACAGTAGAATTAGCCGTTTGTAGTATGCTGGTAGCTTTAATTGTGGGAATTTTAGTAGGTACACTTTCCGCCTCTCGTCCCGGTACTTCTTTTGATGTTGGTGGGCGTTTATTTGGCATTATTACCTATGCACTCCCCATGTTTTGGGCGGGAATGTTATTACAATTAATATTCTCAGTTCAATTACGTTGGTTTCCTAATTCTAATCGTTTTCCTCCTAATATTTCCCCACCTCCAACTCTTACTGGTTTATATACAATTGATAGTTTATTAAGTGGAAATGTAAGTAATTTTTTCACAGCTTTACATCATTTAGCTTTACCCAGTATCACTTTAGGAATTTTGCTCAGTGGTATTTTTGAACGTATTGTGAGAGTGAATTTAAAACAAACATTAAAAGCTGATTATGTAGAAGCAGCTAGGGCGCGAGGAATCCCGGAAAATAAGATTTTAATATCCCATGCTTTAAAGAATGCCTTAATACCTGTAATTACAGTCTTAGGATTAACATTTGCTTCCCTATTGGGAGGGGCAATTTTAACAGAAGTAACATTTTCTTGGCCAGGGTTAGCAAATAGATTATATCAAGCTATTTCTGAACGGGATTATTTTACAGTGCAGGGTATTTTAGTATTTTTTGGGGCAATTGTTGTGACTGCGAGTATTTTGATTGATATTCTCAATGCTTATGTAGATCCAAGAATTAGATACTAGGGAAGACAAAAAATTAATCCTATCTTGTGGTGCGGGTATCCTGCCCGCTTTTTTGCATGATTTTTATTTACCCCAGGTCAAAAATCATAACTGACTACTAACTACGATATTAAGTTCAGTTTTTGCATTTATAAACATTTATCAGTTAAAATAAAATATTGACTTCATACATATTTCTTAGTATTCTTGTTCTATCTTATAGAAGATAATGGATTTAGCCATAAATTTGTCATGAGTTTAATGTGTTCAGTTAACTAAAGAAAAAGGAGAAGTTCTTTTGCAGTTAGAACAACTCTTAGACGTAATTAACTATACTCAGTCGGCAAACTACTGTGATAGCAGTGTTCAACATGACCCCTCGACTGAGCATACATTCCGTGCTGCAAAACAAGCCGGTGTAAAGGGAACTTATGTTTTTCACACCAGTCCACCCAGTGATGAAATTTTACCTCCTAGACCTGCCGTTCATGTTGCAGAAGCCAAAACACCAGAAGAAGCCAGAGATATTCATCGCAAACTTTGGAATCTTGGTAACGCACCATTTTTAATAGTAATTCTTCCCCATCAAATTAGAGTTTATACAGGTTTTGATTACGACCAAGAAGAAGAGAATCAAGGCTTAATAAATACAGTTGATGCTAATATCGCCGATATTAAATCTAAATTAGATTATCTTTTTGCTGAGTCAATAGATTCTGGTAAACTGTGGCAAACTCAAGCTAAAAATCTTATTCCTGAAAGGCGCGTTGATCTACATTTGCTTAACAATCTTGAAAAGTTAGGAAAGAGGTTAGAAGAAAAAGGGGTTAATATATCAATTGCTCACGCATTAATTGGTAAGTACGTCTATATTCGATATCTTTGGGATAGAGGAATTTTATCTAACAAGTGGTTAGAAGAAAATAATATCAACCTTGATAGTGTACTTAGCCGTAATGCCACTTTAACGGGTTTTAGGAAGCTAGTTGAAGCTTTAGAAAAACGCTTCAATGGTGATATTTTCCCTCTACCATTAAAAGGTAAAGAAGCACCAGAAGATGAAATAATTTCCTTAGTAGCTTCTGTATTTAAAGGAGATGATCCTATTTCTGGTCAACTTCATCTTGACTTTGATATATATGATTTTTCTTATATTCCTGTTGAAACACTATCTTCAATATATGAGCAGTTCCTCCATGCACAAGGTAAAGGAAAAAAAGTCGGTGCTGTTTATACCCCTGAGCCTTTAGCAGACTATTTAATTTCGGAACTTAACTATACTAAAAATCTCAAAAAAGGAATGAAAATTCTTGACCCATGTTGCGGCTCTGGAATTTTTTTAGTGTTAGCTTATCGTAGATTAATAGAAATAGAATTAGCTCAAAATCCAAATAAAAAATTTCATCCTACACAACTTAAACAAATTCTTGTAGACAATATTTATGGTATTGAGCGAAATTCTGATGCTTGCTATGTAACAGAATTTAGTTTAATTTTAACGATGCTCAACTATATTGAGCCTCCAGATTTACATAAGAACAAATATTTTCAATTTCCAGCATTACATAATTATAGAATTTTTGAATGTGATTTTTTCGATAATCAAGCTGAAATTTTTCAAAGTAATTTAAAGTTTGATTGGATTGTAGGGAATCCACCCTGGATAGAACTTAAACCGGATACAAAAGGTGAAGAATTAGCACGCAATTGGATTAATAACAATTATGTTTCTCGTCCAGCTACGGGTAACAGAGTTTGTGAAGCTTTTAGTTGGCGAGTAACTGATCTTCTAGATGATAAGGGTTGTGCAGGTTTACTTATACACGCCAAGAGTTTATTTAACCATGAGTCTGAAAAATACCGTAGAAACTTTTTTCAGCAACATGAAGTTGTAAGAATTACTAACTTTTCCAATTTGGCTTATGTTCTATTTGGCAAAAGGGGAGAAGCACCTGCGGCCACTGTAATTTATAGGAAAGCTAAACCGGAACAAGAAAAACCACCAATTGTTCATTATGCTCCTTTTGTCATTAATCAAATTTCTAATCGCCCTTGGAAGGAAGATAAAAAAACTTCAACTTGGATAATTACTATTAATGAGAATGAAATAGAAACCGTTTTACCTGATGAAGCAGAAACTGGAGAGGCTATTGTTTGGAAACTAGCCTTGTGGGGTAGCTACCGTGATAAAAGAGCAATTCAGCGTTTACGCCGATTGTTTTCAATTAGTTTGGGTGAATTAATTACAGAAAAAGGTTGGTTTCTTCATCAGGGATTGCCATTAAAAGACAGTTCAATCTGGTATGGTAAAGATAGAAGTAAAGTTGAACCTGCACCTTATCTTGAAGGACGCAAATACCTTAATGCCAATTTAATGGTCAGGTCAAAGCTTCGTTTTTCTATTCATGATGAAGTATTAGAAATAATTACACCACAAAAGTGCTTCATAGCAAAAGGCAGAAAAATTGGTTTAAAAATCTCATCTGCTCCACATCTAGTTCTAACTCCCAATTACTTTGTGTTTAGTAATAAAGAGTTCGTGATTACTCATCCCAAAGTAGGTCTATCAGCAAGCAGCCATGATGCCGATTATTTACGCGCTCTTGCTGTTTTCTTTAGTTCAAGTATTAGTAAGTATTACCTCTTTTTCCAAAGCTCTTCATGGGGTGTTGATAGCAGTATTATTAGTCCCAGAGACATTAAAAATATTCCAGTTCCTAATTTATCATTAGAACAAATTATAGCATTAGCAAATCTGCAAAAAGAACTAGCTTCTTTAGAGATATCTTATTTGCATGAAACAGATTTGGTTAGAGAAAAACTAGATCAGGAACTTCAGGAAAGACTGGATATAGAATTGGAAAACATAATTAAAATTCCTAGAAATATAAGTATTTTAGCAAGAGATTTTTGGCGGGTTAAATTTAAACTTAACAAAGGTAAAGCAGTTAATTCAGCTACCGTAATACCAACAGAAGAAGCATTGCTAAATTATGGGCAATGTTTAGCAAATGAATTAGATGATTTTGCAGATGGTAGCAGTGTACATCACAAAGTTTCTATAGTCTACTCTGAGAAAATGATCATTTGCACAGTAGAAATCATTAAATCAAATAGCTTAATAAATGTTACTGTTGAACGAGAAAATAAACAATTATTATCTTTTTTGGTAGAAATTCATCAGAAGCTAAGAGAGCAATTTAGTCAATGGGTGTACATTCAACGTGGTATACGTATTATAGATGGTTCAAAAATTCATATTTGTAAATCTCCTCGCTTGATTGACTGGACAAAAACACAAGCCTTAAATGACTCTGATGACATTATTGCTGAAATTCTTTCTTACAGATAGAGGTAAAAACTAATGATAATGGAGCAAGATATAAATGACACAAAGACAGCCTGATCCAAATTGGATTGCCACTTATGATAGTTTCTTTCGCAGAGACGCACATCAGCTACTTGCATGGGGCTATGAAGATGCTCGAACTAATATTAATCCCACATTAGAAGAAACTGTGATAACAGGCTTCATAGCTGAAAAAATAGATAAAAGGTTTGATGATCCTGATACTCCATCTCGTTTTGACCGTTATTATTTGAGTGAAGAGAAGCCAATAACGGGTGAAGGTAGGACTGGAAAGTCTAGGCGCAGGTTGGATCTTGTAGTTGAATGGAGTGGGTGTAAACCACGTCCCAAATATGTTTTTGAAGCAAAACGTTTGCGTAAAGGGGGATATCCCATAAGTAAATACACAGATAAAGAAGGATTACAAGAATTTATAGCTGGAACTGCTTATGCTGCTCAATATCCAGAAGCGGCTATGATTGGCTACATTCAGAGTGATAATTATGAATATTGGATTAAAGAACTTCAGAGGAAATTTACTGAATCTAACAATGGTCTTTCTGTAATACAACAATTGAAACCAATTCAGGTTATTGCTTCTTTCCCCAATGAGTGGATGAGTCAGCATGATCGCTTAACAGGAATCCCAATAACTGTCTATCATATTTTCCTTGATTGTTCTGAAATTTCCATCTAAGAAAATAGAGTTAGCGATCGCTCTAACAAGATTCAAGATATCAATATAGAATGAATGCGATCGCATTTTACCACTTATTTATCTTTGCAAACTGCGAGGATCAAGGGCATCTCTTAACCCATCACCTAATAAATTGAATGATAAAACAGTCAGAATAATCAAAATAGCAGGTGATAAAACTAGCCAAGGTTGTAAGACTAAAATTGAAGCATTACTAGCTAAAGAAAGCATATTTCCCCAAGAAGGATCAGGTTGTTGAATACCTAAACCAATCAGACTTAACACTGCTTCTGCACCAATAAAACTCGGAATGGTCAGAGTAGCAGAAATAATTACATAAGTGGCAGTTTGGGGTAAAATATGACGGAGAATAATATAAATTGGCTTACCTCCCATTGCCAGTGATGCTTGGACAAATTCTCTTTCTTTAATTGATAAAACTTGACCACGAATTACTCTAGCTAAACCTGCCCAACTGATCACAGAAGTAATTACAACTATTAATAAAAAGCGTTGTGTACTGGTTAATTGAGGGCTGAGAACTCCTGATAATGCTGCTAACAAATAAATGCTGGGAAAAGTCATTAACACTTCTGCTAAACGCATAATCACACTATCAATTACACCTCCAAAATAACCAGAAATACCACCGATTATTAAACCCAAAGGATAGGTAATGATGATGCCAAAAATCCCAATAAATAAACTAATCCTACCACCATAAAGCAGACGGCTAAATTGATCCCGTCCTTGTTCATCAGTACCTAAAATATTAAATTTGGCTTCACCTGTAGAACCAAATAAATGCAAATTTAGGGGAATACCAGGAATAATAGTAACTTCATCCCATTTGGTAGGTAGGGGTAAACTGAGTTGAAATAATCTATATTCTGGACCGGAAACAAATAAAGCCAAAGGTGAAGGCTGTTTAAAATCTACAATTAACTTACGTTCCCCTGTTTCTAGATTTGTATCTCCTTGAATTGCTGGATAAATATGGGGTCCGATAAATTTACCCTCTGGAGAAACCCAATAAATGCGGGTAGGTGGCAATAGCGAACCATTTGGCTGTGAATCATAAGGATTATAAGGTGCGATAAAGTCAGCCCCAATGACTGCTAAATAGAACACTAATAGTATAATTGCCCCAAATCTTGCTAAGGAATTTTTTTTGAGTTTTTGCAACCAATTCATAATTTTTTTGACAAAACTTATTTACAAAACAATGAATGATAATTAATAGAGTTAGTAATTCATTCAGCTAAATCTCTAATGTATGTAAGTTTCTATTTATAGATCAGGTAAAAGTTAAGAGTGGCTAATTTCACAACTACCAATTACCCATTACCAGCCTGAAATATAAGCTACATAAATTTAGTGATTTAACCATTTAACTGTTCAGCTAAATACCTTATTTCCTCATTCTGTTTTTCATGTTCGACCACAAACACATTAGCATAAAGATTAGCTAAAACTTGTTTTCCTTGTTGTGTCAGTCCTAGATAACGCAATCCTTCTTTGATATAAGGATAGACACCATTCCAGTAAAATTTGGCGTAGTTTTTACGTAAGTCTCCAGGATTTTTATAACCTAAAGCTTTATTCACTCCGGTTTCTTCAAATTCATAAAATAAACTTGTAATTTTTTTCAGGTAACGGGGATCACTTAATTGCCCAATCAAATCAGCAGCACGTACTATGCCGGCAAAATGAGTGGTATCTTGATGATCATCGGCTCTAGGAACTGGAAACCTGGTTAGTTCAATATTGTTCTTGATCACTTCTGAATCTATCAAAGGATGTCCACCAAATCTTTCATCAATAAATAGTTTAGCCCGATCTACATGATAGGGTGTGAGACTAGCATCAGAAGCACCAGGAGGAAGAGCAACCATGTTGCCATTTTGTCCTGTAGCATATAAACTTTCTGCTTCTTGATCTTCGCGGCAAACTCCTTTGACATAACCAATATCGTGACACAATAAGGAGATAATCACGTGCAACCAATCTTCGCTGGAAACTCCTCCTTCTCGGATGTGTCTACCACGCAAAATTTCTTGTCCGACGAGGGTAACGAGAACAGAGTGTTCCACATTGTGATATAAAGCATCACTGTTGGCGATGTTTTCCAAAGCCATGTTACCAGCCCAAGCTATGATGTCTTGATAATCAGTTTTTAAACCGCCGTAGGTACGTCGATAACCTTCTCGCAGTTGATTTACAAAAGCATCAATGATAATTTCAGTGGTATTGAACATAGAGGATTAGAGGATTCTCAGGGTATATATTTTTATAATCATGTTTATCTGTTGCAATTTCGTTCAATGTAAATCCTTTATCTTACCAGTTAAAGGGGCGATCGCTTTCTAACTCTAAAAAAGATAAAACTTTTCACGTTTATGAAGCGCATCGAATAAATAACCAAGTTACTATACTCAGAGACTTTGGTGCTTCTGACTGCCATTGGATTCAGTTTACATTATCTATCTCAATTTTTCCTAGCAACCCAAGAATTTCATTTATAAGTTATCATCCTTTGCTATTAACTGTCTTGTGTCTCTTCCCTCCTATTTGTTCTAGAAAAATCCGTTACTGATTTTCGCGGAATTTATGATATAATAGCCCATAGACTAGATTTCCATACTTGTAATCTGCGGGTGTAATTCAGTGGTAGAATGTCTGCCTCCCATGCAGAATGTCGTGGGTTCGAGTCCCATCACCCGCTTTCCAAATTTATTGTCCTATTTTCCCAAATATAATAAATGTAAGAGTAAACGCTACAGTTTTTTATAGCAGTGAAGAGGGTTTTACTCTTGACTCCTGCTATATTAGGTTATTGCTCAGACTGCCAAATCCTGATTGTATGATCAGCACTACCACTAATTATCTTATTTCCGTCAACATTAAAAGCTACAGAATGAACAGTTGATAAATGTCCTGAAAGAGTATTTATCAGTTCTTGACTATACAGATGCCACAGCTTAATTGTATTGTCACTACTGCCACTAGCTAGAATTTTTCCATCAGGACTGAAAGCAACACTTGTGACTGCATCTGTATGACCATCAAAGGTATGAATCAGTTCTCCTGTAGACAGAGACCAAAGTTTAACTGTATTGTCATGACTACCAGTAGCAAAAATTTGATTATCAGGACTAATAGCTATAGTATTAATCACATCTGAATGTTCAGTAATACTATTTATTTCTGAACCTTTTTGGGTATTCCATATTTTGATAGTCTTGTCAGCATCACAGCTAATTAACTTTTGTCCATCTCCACTGAAAACAAGAGAATTAATATAATTTTTATGCTTAGTGATAGTATATATTAATTTTTCAGTGTTTAAGTCCCATAATTTGATAGTTTTATCCATACTTGCGGTTGCCAACAAATTACCATTAGGAGCAAAAACAACTGAAGTTATACAACCAGAATGCTCAATGAATGTTTTACTACTCAGAGCATACCATAGCTTAAAAGTTTTATCATAGCCGCCACTAGCAATGATGTTTCCATCAGCAGAAAAGGCTATTGAGGAAACATAGTTGGAATGACCCGTTAAGTTTTGCAGAAGTTCTCCCGTTTGGATATCCCAAATTTTAATACTTTTATCTGCACTACCACTGGCAAAAGTTTTTCCTTGGGGATTGATAGCTATAGAAAAAACATAATTTGAATGACCATAAAGAGTATTGACACAACGCCAAATTATTGGTTTTTCTATTTGAAGAAATACTAAATTTTTCAATTCATAGTTATAAACTTCCCTATATTTTTTGATAACAACTCTGAGTTTTTCTAACATTTCATTAGTCCAGATTGTGGGAAAATCTGCACTTAATTTAAATAATTGAGGTTCATAATTTGGATCAATATTCAAATAATACCAATCCGCCAAGAATGCTGCTAATAACTTGTGTAGGACGACAATAGTTTGCCTAATTGCTCGCAAACTCTTGGTTTCATCATTACTATCATCCTGAATATTTTCTTTGAATTCTTCCCAGTTCCAAGGTTCAAAAGATAAAGATACTGGTTCTTGAAGACCCCAAAATTTCACATTGAAATAAACTTCATGATCTGTGATATCAGTGTAAATAATTGCTGTGGGTACGGCCGATAAAATTGTCTCTAATTGTTTGACTTCAGCATCAAAAATTGAACGCTCAAAATATTTTCCATAAAATTCTACTGGGCAATAATCACCAGATAGGGGATAGTATTTCTCTAAAAATAATTTTAGTTGATTACGAATTTCCTTTTTCAGACTATCACGGAATGATATAGGAAAGTCATCGCTAATATCTGGTGGAGGCACTAACATCAATAACCGTGGTTTCTTTTGTTCATCTATAAAAATTCTCTGTGCTTCATCACGACTTAAAATGCCTGGCCATTTCTGCTGGTCAAAAATCCCTTGAATTTCTTTTTGCTTCAAATCAATTTCTTTAGCAGTTGTTTCTCTACTTAAATCTAGATATAATGCACTTAACTTACTCCTGTCCTCTATTTCTTCCCGCTTCAGTCTTAGTAATTTTTCTTCTCTTTCTGATAATAATGTTACTTCTATTTCTGAACTATCCGAATTATCTGAATTAATAGTTGTTTCTTGAATTTGCAGAAATTCCTGCCTTCTAGCTTCTCTGCGCTGATAGTAATCCATTTCTGCTTGGATTACCCGCTGATCTTGTCTAACTTTTTGCAGTGTCGCGGATAAATTGATCTGGTTTTGTTTAAGAAGAGTTTGGCTAGTAAAGGCTGAAATAATTTTGTTAGTAGTATTATTTACAAAATCAACAGCTGCACCAACGATATCAAATGTCATATAAGTTATCAGGCTAAGAACAATGAACACTTAGTCAATTTTAACCATTAGACATCTCCGAAAATTACATAAGCATAACCTGAAACCCATTCGTAGGGACAATTCATGAATTGTCCCTACATCTTTTTCGGAGAGGTCTATTCAATTCCCTGATGTATCCGGATAAAATAGGTTGCTTTAGTATTAATTATATTAATAACAGAAAAACCACTCCAGAAGTACAGGCAAGGGGTAAAGTTTAATTTTAATTAATCTTCTCCTGGAGTGGGTTTGGGGTTAAGTTGACCTCTAAATAGGGTTTGCTGAAAAAGTCTCTTCGTGAGGGCTTGGAGACAGGAGCAAGAATGAATTATGATGGTGTTCCATGCTTTTTTGCTGTCTACTTATCCTTGTTAGTTCGATTTGAGAGCCTTTCTTGCAGAACTAGCAATTTACGTTAAATAGAATAATAAAGCGGGAAAGATTTTGCATCTTTGGGCTTGACATAAACTCGCTCTTGTGGTTCTAATTTTAACTCATCAAAACGTTCCCGTGTTAAATGAGCAGTAAAATTTTGCCCATCATCCAAGGTTAATTCTACTTGAATTTCCCAACCCAAATGAATGACACGATTAACTATAGCAGATGCAGTTGTACCATTCGCATCTCTTTCGACAATTACATCTTGGGGACGTAAAAATATTTCTGGGTTAGCTGAGTCGAAACCACTGCTTTGAAAAATCTTGGCAGAACTCGGTAAAACATTCACAGGACCAATGAAACTCATTACAAAAGCCGAAGCAGGATGATCATAAATTTCTGCGGGTGTTCCTACTTGTTCTACTTTTCCTTTGTTCATAACTACGATTTCATCAGAAACTTCCATAGCTTCTTCTTGATCGTGAGTTACAAACACGGTGGTAACGTGAACTTCGTCATGGAGACGGCGTAACCAAGCACGTAAGTCTTTACGCACTTTAGCATCTAACGCCCCAAATGGTTCATCTAGTAATAATACTTTAGGTTCTACGGCTAAGGCTCTGGCTAAGGCTACTCTTTGTCTTTGTCCTCCTGAAAGTTGAGAAGGATAGCGATCGCCTAATCCACTTAGCTGCACTAATTCTAACAGTTGTTCTACTTTACCGTGTATTTTCTTTTTCGGTGCTTTGCGAATTTCTAAGCCAAAGGCGATATTTTGCCTCACGGTTAAGTGCTTAAATAAGGCATAATGCTGAAATACAAAACCAATATTTCGCTCTTGTACACTTTGATAGGTAGCATCTTTCCCAGTGAGAATGATTTTACCACTATCCGGCATTTCTAACCCCGATATTAACCGCAGTAGTGTAGATTTACCAGAACCAGATGGTCCTAGTAATGCCACCAGTGAACCACTTTTGATTTCTAGACTTACCTGATCTACAGCCTGGAAGCTGCCAAATTGCTTAGACACATTTTCAACTACTATGCCCACTGGTTTTATACCTCTGTGACTAATCTACGGTTTAGGAGTAGAATTACTGTAGTTTTATTTATATCATAAATGGGGAATAGGGAATAGGGAATCGTTTCCGGTATCTTACCAACTACAACCGCCACAATCTAAAGCACCGCAATCAGGAGTAATATTGATTAATTCAGGACAATTACAAGCGGTATCAGTACAATAGACATCTTCAAAATAGAATGTATTAATTTGTCATAAGTTGTAGGGGCGAAGCTTATGGGCGATAATTTAACGGAAAAATCAGACATATAGATATTCCATAAGCTTCGACCTGCCCCCATAAATAAGTTCCATAATTTCTTTTCTGAAGATGTCTAATTAATTCCTATATCCACAACATCAAAAATATCCTGACAAGATGATAGGGGTGTTTTTGGCTGAGGTTTCCTGTTTTGTTGATTGTCTGTTTGTGTTGGTGGTTCTAGTGCCCAGTCACCAGTCCCCAGTTCCCAGTCCCCAGCCTAAACCAGAAAACCAACAATTTAGTTAATATTAGAATTTTTTGTAGTTATCATTTACAAAAATCTACTCATAACCCCTGATTGAGTATTTTTACTTGCGTTTTTATGACGAAATGTTAAGGAATATTGCAATTCTGTCAAAACATTAAGCTTGAGCGTCATATCAGCCGAAACTCCATGATAGGATGCTTTCGGTAAATGTGAAGATTGGGAGTAAACCTTTGACATTACGGGTTGCTGTTGTGGGTTCGGGCCCAGCCGGTTCATGCGCTGCTGAGACATTAGCAAAAGCTGGCATTGAAACATATTTATTTGAGCGCAAGCTAGATAACGCTAAACCTTGCGGGGGTGCTATTCCC
This sequence comes from Sphaerospermopsis sp. FACHB-1194, assembly GCF_014696235.1. Lineage (NCBI taxonomy): Bacteria > Bacillati > Cyanobacteriota > Cyanophyceae > Nostocales > Aphanizomenonaceae > Sphaerospermopsis > Sphaerospermopsis sp. FACHB-1194. The sequence continues at coordinate 142,881 of NZ_JACJPU010000003.1, forward strand.
CTGTGTATGGTAAGTGAATTTGATCTACCTCCAGAAATCATTGACCGTCAAGTGCGGAAAATGAAAATGATTTCTCCCTCTAATCGTGAGGTAGATATCAATCTGGTAAATGAAGAAGAATATATAGGAATGTGCCGTCGTGAGGTTCTGGATGGTTTTCTCCGTAACCGTGCGGCTAAATTAGGCGCAAACTTAATTAACGGTACAGTTCAAAAACTGGATATACCCACCAATAACAATGATCCCTATACAATTCATTATTTTGATCATGCCGTAGGTGGTGATAGGGGAGAACCTAAAACCCTAAAGGTAGATTTGATTATTGGTGCTGATGGTGCTAACTCCCGCATTGCTAAGGAAATGGATGCAGGGGATTACAATTATGCGATCGCCTTCCAAGAAAGAATTCGCATTCCTGAAGACAAAATGGCCTACTACCATGACTTAGCGGAAATGTATGTAGGTGATGATGTTTCTACTGACTTCTACGCTTGGGTATTTCCCAAATACGATCACGTAGCAGTTGGTACTGGCACAATGCACGTTAACCAACGAGACATCAAGAAATTACAAGCTGGTATTCGCGCCCGTGCTGCGGAAAAATTAGCTGGTGGTAAAATCATCAAGGTAGAAGCTCACCCCATTCCTGAACATCCCCGTCCTCGTCGTGTAGTTGGCCGGATCGCTTTGGTTGGTGATGCTGCGGGTTATGTTACCAAGTCTTCTGGTGAAGGTATTTATTTTGCAGCGAAGTCTGGGCGGATGTGTGCAGAAACCATTGTTGAGGTTTCTAACAATGGTGCGCGTATTCCTTCTGAGAAAGAGTTGAAACTTTACATCAAACGTTGGGATAAGAAATACGGACTCACTTACAAAGTGTTGGATATTCTGCAAACCGTGTTCTACCGTTCCGATGCTACCCGCGAAGCGTTTGTAGAAATGTGTGATGACATGGATGTACAACGGCTAACTTTTGATAGCTATTTGTATAAAACTGTTGTTCCAGCTAACCCCATTACACAATTGAAAATTACAGCGAAAACCATAGGTAGTTTGTTACGTGGTAACGCACTTGCTCCTTAATGGGTGACTGGGGACTTGGGACTGGGGACTGGGGACTGGGAATGTTAATTTTTTATTTTTTCTCATTCCTGGATATCCTGATTGCTGTAGGGGTTTAGCAAAAGCTGATTTTTCTCAACTTGAGGTTAAAACCATCACCGGACTGGGAATAAATTCCCAGTCTCATAGTAAAAAGCATTTGGGTGATAATTTGACGGAAAAATAAGACATCTAGATAACCCAAGTTGCTAGTTATGGGGAAGAGCGATAGCTACGCTGCACTTCGTGAACGCTAGGGTGAAGTTTGGGAAATAATTAGGGAATAGGGAATAGGGAATAAATCAAGTCAAAAGTCAAAAGTCAAAATTAATAAGTTTTGCCTCCTGCCTCCTGCTTCCTATCACCAATCACCAGCATTAATAGTTGCTTGAGGTAAGATCAGCATGGCATCACCAAAGGAATAAAAACGATATCGAGATGCGATCGCTTGTTCATAAATTTTTAACAATCTTTCTCTACCAATCAACGCACTTACCAGCATCAATAAACTAGAACGGGGTAAGTGAAAATTCGTAATCAAACCTTGTACCACTCGCCATTGATAACCAGGATAGATAAATAAATTTACCTTGCCCACATAAGGTTGTAAATCCCCTGATTGTGCCGCACCTTCTAACGCCCGGACTACTGTAGTACCAACGGCAATAATTCGCCCTCCAGCAGCCTTAGTAGCCTTAATTTGTTCTACTGTAGCATTACTAACTTCAATCCATTCTTCGTGCATTTGGTGAGTTGTTACATCTTCTACTTCCACTGGACGAAAAGTACCCACACCGACGTGCAAAGTTAAAAAAGCTTGATTAATGCCAATATCGCGTAATTTTTGTAAAAGTTCTGGTGTAAAGTGTAACCCGGCTGTGGGTGCAGCGATCGCCCCCTGTTCCTGGGCATAGACAGTTTGATATTGTTCATCAGCAGCAGAGGAAGCATTAATATAAGGAGGTAAAGGTATTTCCCCGAACTTCTCCAATACTTGCACCAAAGGCACATTTTCCGGTAAATCAAACTGCAATAACCGCCCCCCAGTGGCTTCATCTCTTTCTACAACTGTGGCTGTTAGTTCATTACCCGCAGCTAATTTTTGCCCATCAAAAATAATCTGAGTTCCTGGTTTAAAGTATTTTCCCGGCTTCACCAAAGCCAACCAACGGTTATGCTGTCGTTCTTCCAACAGCAAAACCTCTACCTCCGCACCCGTAGATTTGCGGCCATATAACCTGGCTGGAATAACTTTCGTATTATTCATCACTAACAAATCCCCAGATTTGAGTATTTCCACTAAATCTCGGAAAATGTAATCAAGTGCTGGTTTTTCTACTCCCGTACTCAGGGAATCTATCACCAACAAACGAGAACTATCTCTAGGAACAGCCGGGTTTTGGGCAATTAATTCCGTCGGTAGTTCATAATCATAGCCAGATAAAGAACGGTCTAAATCCACACCTTGATTTTCTAAGTTAGACATTTTTCTAAAAGGTAAACAGGGAATAGGTAATGGGTAATGGGCATTGGGCATTGGGCATTGGGCATTGGGTTATTCATCCTCCCAGTCACCAGTCACCAGTCCCCAATCACCAATCACCAATCATCAAAATTGGGTAAATCTCCCCATATAAAAACGGGGACTTTTACCCTAGCAGGAACTATCCTTGAACCAGGAAGATATAGATGTAGGATTAGATTTGATCCCAAACACCATCATGGAATATTTATATTACCTGGCAAATGCTAGTCTAACGCTCAGGGTAGTTCAACACCTGCACAACAGACCCCAAACTCCTGTTTCTTTTATCACCGTAATTCATCAAATTGATGGTTGGGTAGTGAGGATTAAACTTAGAGAACCGATCTCAGCCCAAGAAGACGGTGATTTTCGGGCTTTCTTCAATGAATTAGGAATTAGTTATGAGCCACCTATGAGGATACAAATGGCACTTTGGAGCTTGGAGGCGGGACAGTATCCCGTGGACGTAATGCGTCGCTACCAAGTAGCTATTGTATCTCATGGTAGTCCAGAAAAAGAAGAAATCGAAGCATTCAGACAACAGTTTGTCCAAGGTTTGGGCTATTGTCCAGAAACTTTGGCTTGAAAATAGGTGACAGGTGACAGGTGACAGGTGACAGGTGACAGGTGACAGAAGGAAGTTTACCAATTACCAATTACCAATTACCAATTACTAATTATCAATTTATGGTTGATAGATCAAAAGCTGCTGGAATGTATTCGAGCAGCTTAAAGTCATATCCTGGTATTGATAAATTAGCTAGGGTTTCTGGGGTAAATCTTGCCCCCTGAAGATTTTGGGACAAGGGTTGACAAAAGACAATAGCGACATCAAAACGACAAGAATAATCAGCTTTTTCAGGATACTGATCTAAAAATATTCCTGCTGTGTGACAGAGTTTTGCTTGTTTTTTTGGGGTGATAGCGTTTCTACCTCCAGCATCCCAACTACCAGCACTGCGGGTTTTTACCTCTACAAATGCCAGTATTGAGTTTTGATGATTGGTAGTTTGCTTGTTTGCTGTTTCTTTTGTATCATGGTACTGGGCAATAATATCAATTTCTCCCCAGCGACAAGAAAAGCGACGGTGCAGAATTTCCCAACCTGTAGATTTTAACCACTGTGCTACTAGGTCTTCTCCTATGTTACCAATATCAGCATAATTAGATGGAGGAGGTTTAGACATGAATTAATAAACCCAATACAAAAAATACCATGAATATTAAGTATCGTTTTTTGTCACTTATCCTCAGTTTACTGCTTTGGGCGCTCATTCCCATAACGGCATTAATAGGTTTAGCATCACCAGCTTTAGCACTAGAATACAACAAAGAAATTTTGATAGAAGCAGATTTTTCTGGACGTGATTTAACAGACTCTAGCTTTACTAAGGCTAACCTTCGTCAGAGTAATTTTAGTGGTGCTAACTTGCGTGGTGTGAGCTTTTTTGCTGCAAATCTAGAATCAGCAAATTTAACGGGGGCTGATTTAACTAATGCTACCTTGGATTCTGCACGTTTGATTAAAGCCAATTTAACTAATGCTGTTTTGGAAGGTGCATTTGCGGCTAGTGCCAAATTTGATGGTGCTATAATTGACGGAGCAGATTTTACTGATGTGTTGCTGCGTTCAGATGAGCAAAAAAAATTATGCAAGTTGGCTAAAGGTACTAATCCTGTCACGGGTAGGGATACAAGAGATACTTTATTCTGTCCGTAGTTACTACTATTCGGCTATCAGCAGTCAGGAGTTAATGGTCAGCTTGATCAAACATTGTGACTCCTGTGTAGGGGTTTAGCAATGCTCATTGGTGTCAACTCAAACCACAAATAGCTTTTTTGTTTAGCTTCCAAACCCGCCCGGAACTTAAGTTCCGGTCTAAGCTAGAACGTCGATTCAGTAATGCTAGGTAATCTGTTTTTACTGTTTTTACCTTGTAGGGGCGAAGCATTCGGGTGATAACCTATCGCTGAAAGCAGTTCATATTCTGTCCGAATGCTATACGCCCTTACGATTAATAAATCGGTGTTCTAGAGAATGTTTCTAACTGAGATGGGTGAAGTGATGGAAGCTAATAAACTAATTCCGAAAATTGCAATTATTACCCCTATAATAGCTCTCAAACTGACTTTTTCACCCATAAAGATAGCAATGGGAATTACAAGTATAGGGCTGGTTTGCATGAGGGTTGAGGCAATACCCACGTTAGTTAATTTAATGGCTGTTTGTTGTAACCAAATTCCTAAATAAGTGCCTAAAAAAGCAGCTAAAAAACTGGCTAATATAACTCGTTTTGACTGCCAATAAGGATATACAAAGACGTTATTTCTCTGATTGGGCAAAAATGCCCAAATTAAAATTATTAATACTCCGGCAATTAATCTGAATAATGCTGCCCACAAAGGGGAAATATTCGTACCTGTAAATGCTGCACGGGAAAAAACAGCACCGATGGCGTTAGCTACTGCTGCTAACAAACCTAACCCTATTCCTGGCCATAGTTGTGTGGTTGCACCTTCACCATTATTACTGACTCTTTCGGTAACAACCCAAGCAACACCTAAAATCGTGAGTAAAATACCACACCAAGCATTGATGTTCAGACTTTCTTGGAGAAAAATTGTAGCAGCGATCGCACTCATGGGAGGGGCTAAAGTTCCCAACAGCAAAACCCGACGTGCGCCTAGTCTGTTAATAGCTGCTAAAAAAGCTGTATCTCCTAAACCAATACCTGCTGCACCACTGAGGAGTAGAAATAATAAGTTTAAGGGTGCAAGGGTGGGTAAAAAATCACCGCTGATGACGATTGTAATTAGCAACAGGGCGATCGCTATTATGCCTTTGATTAAATTTAGCTGTAAGGGCGGAATGCGTTGCCCTAATACTCCATATACCACGGAAGCGATCGCCCATAAACAGGCAGCAGACAAGGCTGCTAATTCACCTCTACCATTAGTTAAGCCAATAACTAAGAAACTATTAAAAATGATCTTAACTCCCCAAATAAGCCTGGAAACTATTTTTATAATATATCAAATATATATTAAATAATAATGGCACTCAAAATTAGCACTCTCAGTTCACAAGTGCTAATTTTTTAAAAAATTTTAAAAAATTTTAAAATCAGTAGATTGAACTTGTAATTTCTGTTTTTTGGCGTTATATTTGAATATATAGCAATCATATTTGATGCTGAAATCACTCATAAAAAATTAAATAGTTTACAGATTCCAGTCAATAGACTAACAACTCAACAGATTTGGAGGATGGGCATGAACTATACTTTTGACATTGTAGGAGTATCTCCAATTTTATACTTTTTCAATCACCAACAACAAAGTTTAGAAAAACCTCTACACCAAAAAGTTGAATATTTGGGAACTCAAACTTGTACATTAGATGCGTTTCTAGAATCTGTAGAATCAGTTCCAACTGCTGGTAGTTGGAATTTAGATCAAGTGGTAGATACAGTGATTGAATTTTGGTTGAATAATGCAGAGACTATTCAATATTGGAAAACTAGATTACAAGATGCTGGTAAAGATAATTTGCTGGTGGCTAGAGTTGGGGAAATTACAGCTTTACAAGCAGAATTTGAATCTCTGTTAGGTAAAAATTGGTGAGTCATTCGATTTTGGATTTTAGATTTTGGATTTTGGATTGAATCTACTCCTGACTCCTGACTCCTGACTCCTAACTCCTAACTCCTTACCACATTTATTCGTTTTCTAATGCTTGCAAAATTTTCCGATATAAATCTTCTACTTTCTGTATTTGCTGCTCTCCCAGTAAGGCATAATGAGCTAAACCAGGGGCGCTATTAATTTCCAACAGAGTATAATCTACAGTATAATCTACTATGGGTTGAGTAATATCAGCGGTGAGAATATCTACACCTGCTAATCTCAAACCCATATCTTTAGTGATATTAATCGCCAATTTTTGAAAATCAGGATGAATATTTTCCGTGAAGTCTATTGCATCACCACCTGTAGATAGATTTGCGTTGTCTAAAAGATAAATTAAAGTATCTTCAGCAAGTACACTATCAAAGCTCAGATTTTGTTTGTTTAATTTCTTGATAATGCGGAAATCTTCGACATCAATTAATATTTTTTCCCCTGTTTTGATTAACTGTTCACGTTTATTTTGTAGTAATTCTAAAATAGTAGATTTACCATCACCAGTGACAGATAAAGGTATTCTTTGATAAGCCGCTATAACTTCATTATCTAAAACTAAAATCCTAAAGTCATTACCTTGATAAAATCTTTCTACAATTAAGACAGACTGAGTAGCAAGTATTTTTTCTGCTACTTGATAATATTCCTGTTTATTATATACTTTAGTAACTAAAATTCCTAAACTGAGATTTAAAGGTTTAACAATTACAGGGAATCCTAATTCTTGGGCATAGTTCCAACCATCATGGATATTTCTGGGGTTGGCGACTTTTGCACACATTTTATCATTAAAAAATGTTTTTCCTTCCGTAACTTGATAACCAAGTTTACCCAAAAAATAATTAGAAAAGGCTTTATCTTGTGCTAAATTTGCCGAACCAAAACCATTAATATTGAATCTCGTGTTATCAAAAACGGTTATTTTCCCATTTTTAAACGTAATATGTCCAATTAGTTCATATTCAGGTTCTATTAAAATAGAAGCGCCCATTTCTGTAGCAACTTTTTTTAAAATTGATGCAGTGAATTTCATACAACATTCCTGTTTAATGTATCAGATGATTTCCCAGATTAGTAGGGGGCAATACGCAATATATATTCTCACAAATTGTAGATTCATGCTACAATGATTTACAAATTGATATGTAATTTTGTCTAAGTAAGAGGTAAATTTTTAACGAAAAATGTTGTTTTATTTACCAAGCATTCAGCACTGTTAATATTAACTTTATTTGTGTATCGTGAAAATTCTGGAAATAATATTTTCTAGGTTTTATTGCCTAGTAAAAACAAATTGTTGCACTAAGTATTGACAATCCAAGAATTATGTAATAACAAAGTGGCATCATCAATTAAAGGCGCTAGTGTTATTCCCCCTAAGAGACACACTAACGCCAATCAATCAAATTCATACGGATAATATAATCATGCCACAAAACACAGATGACAAAGATACCAAATCAAAAAATCCAGCAATTTCTTATAGAAATCGGCTGAATAGTTGGGCTATAGCTCGTGTGGTTGCGAATCAAGAGCGTATAATTATTGCCAGATTCCGTAGTCGTTCAGATGCAGATGGTTATATTCAGCACTTGCGTCAACTCATACCTGATGGTTCTTTCGAGATTTTCTTTGATTCTCAACGGGAAGCAGCAGCGATTTAAGCTTTGAGTTATCAATTGATAATTGTTTGATTCAACGTTTAAAAACTTCGCTTTACAGGGTAAAAAGCCAAAAATTTCGCTTTTTCAAGCCTCTCCTTTCAACGGAGAGGTAATTGTCAATTTTTCATTGTTAATTGTCCATTATTGAAGTGATCCTCAGATTCCCGACTTCGCAAAGAAATCGGGGATCTATATCCGAGTTGAGGAACTGGCTAAACAGTAAGCTACGGTTTCTAATATTTTGAGTGCTTGTAAGGAACTACGAATCAAGCGGGTAGCAGCTAGGGGTTTACGGATGAATGTTAAGGCCAGGGGTAGAGGTTGAAGTGAACCATCGGCACTAATGGCTGTTGTCAGGTCAGGTATATCATAGAGAGTATCATCACTAACGACTCGTAATATTGCGGTTGATATCCCCAGTGGCTGGAAAAATTCTAAGAATGTGAATCCTTCCATATCAACAACATCAGCGCCAGATTGTAGATGTAAATTTTGTTTTTCTGCTGCTAGGGATATGACGCGATCGCTCGTTAATCCCTGAACAAAAGCTACTTTATCCCCAAGTTGGTTATATATCTCTGTGATCAAGGTGCGATCGCACTTTTGCAGATTTCTTTGATACATACAATCTCGATAGAGAACTATATCACCAACCTTGTAATGCTCATTTAAACTGCCACATAAACCCATTAGCAGCACGCGTTGATTGAGTTGATTTAAATGTTGACAATTTTTTTCCAAAAACTGGTACAGTGATTTCATTCCCAGGGGTATTGCTATCACCTGCGGTTGCAAACCTTTAACACGACTTAAACCACGACAAACGGCTTGGTTTTCTGCTCCTTGGGGTACTAAAATTGTGTTAATCATTCCTGTTATTTTTAATAAGCTGTTACACAGCTAAATTGTATAATCCTAATATTCTGAACTCTTGTTTAACAGGCAAGATGCCTGTTCCACTTATACAAATTAAATGCACAACAGCTTACCCTTTGGTAATACCAATTCTGTATGAAGATGCGCTAAATTATATAACGAACCGCAAAGGACGCAAAGAACACAAAGAAAGAGGTCAGAAAATTTAGCGCAGGCTCATAAAGAAACGGTATAAACTGCTTTGTGTCTAAGTGCCTTCATAGTTAATTTAATATGTTTTTTAATCTTTTTCAAAATCCTCAATCAGTAAATTCTAATTTGGAAGTAATACCTACTTGGTATGTAGCTTATGGAAAATTAGATAATAATGTAGATGCTTTAAAAGCAAATGTTACCTGGCAAGATCAACAATTTGCTGTTATTTCTGCTTCCGAAAATTTTGCCATTAGTCTTAACGAAAGATTTGTATTAGTTGGTGATATATGGTTAAGTAATCGTTTAGAACTCCTCCAAAGAATAAATATTGATTCTACCCAAAAAATCAGTAATCAACAAATAATTGTACAACTTTGGGAAAAGTATAATTTTCAATGTTTAACCCTATTATTAGGGATGTTTAACTTAGTAGTGTGGGATCGAGAAAAGCAAGAATTATATTTAGTCAGAGATGCCATAGGTAGTCGAACTTTATATTATACAACTAAAGGTTCAACTTACTGGATTGCTCCCAAATTAACCACCCTTGCACCTCATAGAAACAATGACTTAGATTTAATAGCATTAAGAGATTATCTTTATTGTGCATTTGTTCCAGGAGAAAGAACACTTTGGCAAAATGTTAAAGAAATGCGTCCTGGTACACTTATAGAAATGCCTTCAAATCAAGTTTATCATTATTGGCAACTCCAAGAAAAAGTAATAGATGTTAATCAACCTTTAGAATGGTATAGCGAGAAATTAAATGCTTTATTAAAACAAGTTATCAAAGAATATTTACCAGAAAATCAACCTTTAGGAGTATTTCTTTCTGGTGGTTTAGACTCTAGCAGTATTACCGCATTAGCAGCAAAATTACATAACGCACCAGTGCATACTTATTCCATTCATTTTGGTACAGAAACACCCAATGAATTAGAATTTTCTAGCTTAGTTGCACAACATTGTCAAACACAACATCACATTTTAGAAATTACCTTTCGGGAAATGTGGGAACGTTTACCAGAAACAATGTTATATTTAGATGATCCTATCGGTGATCCTTTAACAGTACCAAATTTATTAATAGGTAAACTAGCGAGAGAAAATGTAGAGATTACATTAAATGGAGAAGGAGGAGATCCTTGTTTTGGAGGTCCAAAAAATCAACCAATGTTGATTAATAGTTTATATGGTACAATTAATAATCAAGATGCTTTAACAGCTTATTTAATATCTTTCCAAAAATGTGCTTTAGACTTACCACAACTATTAAAACCGGAAATTTGGCAAAGTGTAAAAAACGAATCTTCTGTGTTTTACCATGATTTAAATGCCGATGCTAATTATTTAAATAGATTAATGAAATTGAACATTAAATTTAAAGGAGCAGATCACATTTTAACAAAGGTGAATAACTTAACTCAAGCAGCAAATTTACAAGGTTTATCACCCTTATTTGATCAACGAGTAGTTGACTTGAGTATGCAAATTCCCCCAGAATATAAACTTTCAGGAGTGGAAGAAAAAGCAGTTTTGAAAAAAGCAGTCAGTGATATTTTACCAGATACAATTATTCAGCGTCCTAAAAGTGGAATGATGGTTCCTGTACAATTAGGATTTAGGAAATATTGGCAAAAACAAGCGCGGAAATTGTTGTTAAATAGAAATAGTGAGATTTCCGCTTATATTAATCAGGATATTTTGCGAAACTGGTTAGATTTTAAAGGTGATATTTGGGGGCGTTATGGTGTTAAACTATGGTTATTGGTAAGTTTGGAAATTTGGTTGCAGGTAAATACATCAGTATTAAAGAAATAGTCAAATGTTAAAAGAACTTCATTTAAGGTCTGTTGGACCATCTGCTCAATTTGATGTTGAATTTGCCGATAGAGTTAATATCTTTACTGGTGATAATGGACTAGGTAAAAGCTTTTTATTAGATGTTGCTTGGTGGGTACTTACCGGAAATTGGGTAGAACAAATTGCTTATCCACAAAGAAATACAGAACAACACCCAGAAATTATATCCCAAATTGAAACTAAATATGGTTTAAAAGATTATCAAAGTGGATTTAATTTTTCTGAACAACAATGGTTAAAAAACCAGTTACCTCCTGAACTAAACGAGGTAGTTATTTTTGTTAGAGTTGATGGTAGTTTCTCAGTTTTTGACCCTCTTCGTAGTCGTGAGAGTGCTTATAATTTTACTACAGATACTCTTTGGAATGGCTTAAAGTTCAAAAGAAAAGTTATTTGTAACGGTATAATTCAAGATTGGGGAACATGGCAAAATAAACCACAAAAATCACCATTTCAAATTTTATCTAATGTAATCAAAAAACTTGCTCCCCATCCAGATGAATGGATAGAAATAGGAGAACCAACACGCGTATCTGTAGATGATGTGAGAGACATTCCTACAATTAATCTTCCTTACGGTAATATTCCCATTACCCAAGCATCAGCAGGAATGAAGAGAATTTTGGGACTTGCTTATTTATTAGTATGGACTTGGTATGAACACCTAAAAGCTGCTGAACTAACACAGCAAGAACCAATGAATCAAATAGTTTTACTAATTGATGAAATAGAGTCTCACCTGCATCCTCGCTGGCAAAGAGTCATCTTACCATCTGTTTTATCAGTAATCAATGATGTATTACAAGATATGCCTTTTGTCACTACTCCGCCTATTTTTATTCCTTACCGCATCGAAAATATACAACAAAATATGAAAATACAAACTTTAGTTACTACTCATTCTCCACTGGTTTTAGCTTCATTAGAACCACTTTTTGATGAAGATAAGGACAAATTATTTCTATTTGAAATGCAAGGAAAAGACGTTGAACTGAATGAAATTTTCTGGACTAAACAAGGAGATACAGTAGGATGGTTAACTTCCGAAATATTTGGACTAAAACAAGCGCGTTCTCAAGAATCAGAAATTGCTATTGAAGCAGCAGAAGCGTGGATGCGTCATAATGATATGAGCGATTTTCCCGAACATTTGAAAACACAATCACAAATACATCAAGAACTGCTAAAACTTTTACCAGGACATGATCCATTTTGGCCGCGCTGGATAGTCACAGCAGAAAGAATCAATTCAGGTTTATAAGACTTATACTAAAGATGTTAAAGTTTAATCCACCACTAGAACCGCAAGATTTTGATGAAAAAGTGCGACAACCTGGTAATAATTGGTTAGCAAAAAATACAGATCATAAAAAAAGACCTATAGATTATTGGTCAAAATTCAAAAGTGATTTAGCTGATGGTTTTAATAATCTTTGTGGTTATAGTGTCATGTATGAACCTGTAGGAACTTTAGAGCATTTTTTATCTTGTGAAAATCATCGTCATTTAGCTTATGAATGGAGTAATTACCGTTTTGCTTCTGGTTGGATTAATAGTAGTAAAGGTACTCTTGATCACCAAGTTCTTGATCCCTTTGAAGTGGAAGATGAGTGGTTTGAAATTTTGTTACCTTCTCTTCAGTTAGTTGTTACTGATAAAGTACCACCTGAGAAACTAGAAAAAGCAGAATTTACTTTAAAAAGATTACGTTTGCAAAATGGCTCACAAGTGATGCGCCAGCGTCAAGTATGGTATAATTTATATTGTGCTGGTAGTATTGACTTAGAAGGGTTAGAAAAAATGGCTCCTCTAATTGCTCGTGCAGTTAAAAAACAACAAGCAAATTCTGACAAAGAATAATTAATTATATATTTGAGAAAATCAAGTAAAAATCACTCCAGGAGTAAGAGTAATGATACAAAACATACCAAAACATGATATTTTATATGAAACCGATTTTCTTGCTTGGTGTGAAAAAACAGTTACTCAACTCAAAGCAAAAGATGTAGAAAATCTTGATTTTGAACATTTAATAGAGGAGATTGAAAGTCTGGGAAAAAGCGAAAGACGGGAATTAAGAAATAGATTATTAGTTTTGATAGCGCATATTCTCAAACGGATGTATGTTAACAGTTCTGAAAACTTCAATGGATGGGAAGTAACTATTGTAGAACAACGAAAACAAATCAAAGTTTTATTGAAAGAATCTCTTAGCTTACAACCTTATCTAGCACAAATATTTACAGAAGTTTATGCTGATGCTTTAGATATTGTTTCCGTTGATTATAAACAAACAGATTTTCCTGATACATGGCCATTTGATTTTGGTACAGATTTACTTTTATCTGCAAAATATTGGGAGCATAATCTGTAACTTGCATTCTAAACATTTAACCAAAACTTTCCACCATATAAATATCATTACCTGAATCAGCAACTACCATAAAACTACTATCATCACTTGCTAAATTCAAACTTCCAGAAATACCACTTCGCAGAACTTTAATCAACATCTGTGGTGAAAAAGATTCTAATTCTACAAAATTACCTGCATCCAACCAAGCTAACTCTTCCGCAGTTAAATTCTGACGAATTTCTAACGGTAATTCTTTGGATTTTTTAGCTAAATACTCTGCATTTTGAATAAACATACCTCGCTTATTAGCAAGAATTTGACGCGGTAATAAACCCACATCAATAATAGTCACCTCACTATTTAAAAACCAATTTTCACTGGTGCGGAGATGATAGACCAAACTCACACCTTTAGGACTACAATCATGGAATGCAAAAACTTGTAAATTGGGGTTTCTGCGTAGCATTTCCATTGTTGTATTAAAAATGCTTTGGGGATAACCATTAACACTAAGAATTGCACAGTTATTTTCAAAATGGAAATTATTAGCAATTAATAATTGTGCAATGTTAGCACTATCACAAACAACCAATCTATCAAAACTATAAGCAGTCACATCGGGGTTAATAGATGCAGGTGAAATTTGATTTTGTGGTTCAGGTAAAATTCTATCAATCATACCATTAACTGTTTGCCAATTTTCCAACCAACCATCTAAATTGGATTGAGTAACTAAAAATTCCTGTGGTAAATTTCCCACTCTTCCTAACTGTCTAGTTCCTAAAAATATTGACAACATTCCTAAAATGACCAACATACAAAAAATAGGAAACGAGTTTACGGTTAAACTTACCAATATTCCCAATACTAGAATTAATATTCCCACAATGCGTAAAGTTTTAGCACTTGCTTTGCGACTTGCAGTAGTTAATTTACTTGATTTGGTGTTATTAAATAAGTAGAAAATAGTCGCTGCTTGATAAACTAAATTAGCAACCAGAAAAGAATTAGGTAAAAAAGCACTTGTTATTCCTCCGACAAAGAGAGTAACCCAAATATTGAAAAAGAAATATAAAAACACAAAACTACGGGTTTGAAATGCTTTGTTTCGGATGCGATTATCTAAAAAATATAAAAGCTGCTTAGCTGTAAAATATAAAGTATCATTAGCAGAAATATCTGCCAATATTTTAGCAAACATGGGATCTGTAATTTTCAAAGTCCCCATTGTTGTGGGTTCAAAAACAAAAGGATGATGACATTGTTTACATCTTCCGTTGTTTGCTGTTCTATCTTTTAAATTGTTATCAGTTCCGCAGTTAATACATTTCATAAGTTTTTTGGTAATGGGTAATTGGTAATGGGTAATTGGTAATGGGTAATTGGTAATGGGTAATTGGTAGGATATTTAAACTATTTGATTATTCAGTAAAACACTGTAATCTTCTCGTTTTCTAATTAACCGATGAGTACCATTTTCTAATAACACCTCCGCAGGTTTAGGACGATGTAAAAAATGAGAAGACATAGCATAACCATAAGCACCCACATCTAAAATAGCGATTATATCACCAATTTCTAAAGCGGGAAGTTGGCAGTTTTTAGCTAAATAATCCCGTGAATAAGTCGTATTTCCACAAACATCCGTGATATAATTTGTGATATACTTTTCATAAGTTTGATTTTTCCAACTTACAATTTCTCGATAACCTCCATGAACAGCAGGAACAGAAAGATTAGCTACTGTAGAATCTACACCCAAAACTTGTTTATTACCTTGCCATTTTACAGATACAACTTGAGCTAACAAAGTTCCAGAACCAGCTATAGCAGCGCGTCCTGGTTCAATAATCAAATTAATATTTTTCCCTAAATTGCCAATTCTTTGACTTAACTCATCTCCAAAAAATTCCCAATTAAAAGCAATTTTATCATGATGATAGGGATAACCAAAACCACCACCAAAATCTAAATATTGCCAATCTGGTAAATTTTTTGCTATGGATATTACCTCATCAATAACATTAGTAAAAGCAGAAGTCGCATTAGTTCCCGTACCCCGATAAAAATGCAATCCTGTAATTTTTAAACCAGCATCTCTAGCAATAGCAACAGCCTGATCAAAATCTGCTATACTAACACCAATGCGACTATCTTCAGAAACATTCAACCTTAATCCAATCTTTAAATCTTCCTTCTCTTTGTGTCTTTGCGTCTTTGCGTGAGATAATAAAACCTCACACAACAAACGCAACTGAGAAATACTATCTAAATTTAAAGTATTTACACACCAATTTAAAACCTGTTCCATTTCCTCCCGACTTAAATTACTACCACTATAGACAATTTCTGAAGGTGTAAAACTAGCATTTAAACCCAAATAAATATCACCTGGTGTATTAGCATGAAGTCCCCAACCAGCATTTTTAAATATCTTCAATAACGCAATATTCCCGTTAGTGACACTAGCAAAATAAAACCGAGTTAGAGGATAATGGAAAGAGTTAGTAATATGGGAAATAGTTTGATTTAAAATATTGCCATCATAAACATATAAAGGAGAACCGTAAATATTTAATAATTCCTCAGCAAGTTCTTGAGAAAATGGAGTTAATAATTTTGCAGTTTCTTGTAATGTTTCCATAAACCACGAGGTAATAAAAACGGATGCTTCCAAGACTTTGATCCTAGTTTTACACCAAAAACGTGAAAATACCAAAGTTCCCACATAATAAGTAACCAAAGTATCTCACCTATGCGTCGTCCTTGAATATGTCCTCCCAGTTCTCCGGTAATAATTTTTGTTGCTATATCAGGGTAAAAAATATTTTCCGCTTCTAGTATACCCGGATTTAACCAATTACCAAGATCATGCCAAAAATTATTTACACACCAAGAGGTTAGGGGAACACCCATACCCCGCTTTTGTCTCCAGACTATTTCCGATGGTAGCAAATTTTCTACAGCGCGTTTCAAGATATACTTTTCACAAGCACCTTGTAAACAGAGTTCACCAGATAGCTGAAAAGTCCATTTTGCTAAATTTAAATCACAAAAAGGCGATCGCACATTTAAACCATGCACAAAACTTAACGCAGTTGCACGGGGATGAATATTTTGCGCTCCCTTTAACATCAAACTAGCACGACGCAGACGATGTAACAACGAAGGACAAAAACGACTATCTAACCCATCCAACAGCCATTCCTGAGCATTTAAACCTTGAATCTGAGCATAAATATCCGGTTGATACACCCTAGATTCATAACCCCAGAGACGGTGAAAAGTTCGCAAATATTGTGAAATAAAATCTTCATTTTTATGGGGATGTTCACCTTGATAAATACCCGCAGCAATTAAAGGTTTATTAGTCCAACCGGCAAATAATTGATCACCACCTTCACCATTAAAAATCACTTTAGTTTCTTGAGAAGCAACTTTATTTAAAAGATATAAAGGAACAGTCACACCATCACCAAAAGGTAAATCTAAAGCTTTAACAGTAGGAATAATTGCGTTTTTAATATTTTTCGGACTTGCATCAACCTTAATAATAGGAATATTCAAAAACTCTGCCACCTGTTTCCCATAACAATACTCAGAAACTCCAAATTCACCAAAATCTAAACTATAAGCGCGAACCTTCACCCCCAATTGTACCAACAAAGCAGCAACAATAGAAGAATCCAAACCCCCAGAAAGAAAAACCCCCACAGGTTCATCTTTTACATCAGCAACTTGCCTTTCTACCGCATTTTTTAATAAACTTTGTAATTGAGAAACTGCGGTATTTTCATCTGTAATTTGTTCCTGAGATTCATACCATTGATAATTGTAATTATTTATTACCTGATAATTACCAACGTTATCAATATTAAAAATCACCTCAGTTCCCGCACCGACAGAAAACACCCCACTAACAGAAGTTACAGGAGTAGGAACATAAGAAAAACAAGAATAACCATATAAACCAGAAATACAAACTTCCGGTTTATCCATTATTTCCAAAAGCAAATCTAACCGAGAAGCAAACCAAACAGTATTATTTTGACAACTCCAAAATAAAGGAACTTTACCAAAAACCTCCCTACCCAAAATCAAACTATCATCTTCCACCCTCACCCAAACATCAGCATCAGAAAAACTCGAAGCAGAAACAGCAGCAATAGTATTTCCTTCTATCTCCGGTACAGACTCACAACCCACATAAACCACATTCCAAACAAACCTTTCTCCCTCCCCTCCTCTCTCTGCGTCTCTGCGTCTCTGCGTGAGTTTTTCTTCCTTCTTCTCACCCCAATAACCGATAAAATGATAGGATAACATAACTATTGCACAACAAAAATTTCTTCACTAATTTTTCTCCCATCCAGCAACATTTCCACCTGCCAATTACCCACAGGTGCAGTAGAATTAATCGTATACTTACAATGAGTATTCCAAATGGAAGTAGTTATATCTTTAGTATCATAAGCATTTTGTTTCACAATTTTTCCACTAGGATCAATCCAATTACAACTAAGAGATAACCTTTTACCTATCGGTGCATCTTTCAAAGTTACACGATAAAAAACTTCACCATTAGCTTGACGAGAAACAGTTTTTATATCAACTTCATCAGCCAAAGTAATTCTATCTTGTTGAGCAGAAACATTAGCTAATAAGGAAGCTTGTTGTTGATTAAAAAATACTAAACTTCCAACAGTAATAATAATTGCCCCAACCACCCCAAAAGCTATCAACTTATTACGACGTTGTTGCACCTCTAAAGCTTGACGACGACGCAACTGAATCAAAGCTTCATCTAACAACTCTGGAGGTAAATTTAACTCTTGTAAAATTTGCTGAATTTGCTGTTGGTCAAATTCAGCTTCTTGACGTAATTGTAAACCTTGAACTTCAGCAATAATTTGATTTAACTGTTCCTGCGTTATTCGCTGGTTCATATTGCAATCGACTTACTTTTTTACTGGTGGATAAAAGATAATAGGATTTAAGTGTGATTTATGTCAGCAGTCAGGAGTCGTAGGAGCGAAGCATTCGGAAAATAACCTGTGATCAAAATTGATAAGCTGTTACACAGCTAAATTGTATAATCCTAATGTTCTGAACTCTTGTTTAACAGGCAAGATGCCTGTTCCACTTATACAAATTAAATGCACAACAGCTTAATTTATCGCCTGAATGCTTCGCCCTTAACAGAGCTATTTTTTTATTTTTTTCATTTTCAGCAAGCATTATCTTTGTTTTTCCAACCTCCTACCTTCTGCCCCTAAAACCAAGGGTCCAGTTTTCACCTAACACCATAACTAGCTAACATAGAAACCGCCAACTCGTTATCATATCAAAGTAAAAACCAGACCCAGTAGAAAGTTTAGGTAATCAATAGGTAATTAGAGAATTACCGATTTTAGCGTCTACCACGATAAGGAACTTCATTCAAGTAATCAATGTCAAAAGAAGAGATTCTTTGAGCATAGTTACCCTTACCAGACAGAGAAGCGGCCATATCTGCAAACTTGCCAGGATCGCCTTCTCTGAGACGTTTTGTTTTCGCCTTTGCAGTGTAGAAGTTTTCCAACACAAAGCGCCAGTCGGTTCTGACTGTACCTGCTGTTTCTTGGAAGTCCACACCGTAACGAGGAGTAACCAAGTTATAGGGACGACCTTCCATGCGTTTACGTTGGTAAGGTACGGTGTTATCACCAAAGTTTTGGTTATATTCTTCGCTGTCTACCAAAGCATCAACAAAGCCATCAAAACCCTTAGTACCAATAACAATTGACCAAGCAATTTCTTCTTCTTTGTTGTAAGCAGAACGACCCAAAATCCGCTTGAGGGTGATATCTACTAAACGGTAGTTGTTGTTAACAGAAACAACTAAACGATAGAAAGCTTCGGATTTAGCTAAACCACGAATGAAGTCTTTAACAGACAAAGAACCATTTTTCAGTTGAGATTCTAAAGTAATTTGGCGGTTAAACTTCAAAATTTCATGTTCGCTGAAAACTTGGCGATAGGAAGCCCAAATGATGCTTTGAATGTCAGTGTAAGAACTAACATCTTCTAAACGGTAGATATAAGGAGTATCTTCGTTTTTATCAGCAACACCGAAACTGCTAACGCGGTGGTTTTGGGTAGATGGTTTGTATTGAAGTAATGGCAGTGCCATGCTGCGTCTTTCCTCTTGTTGATAAATTCGTTTCGTTTAAAAACAGAATTGGGTTTGTTTCAAAACAGAATTAGGTTTGATCACTCAAATTCCCAATTCGCACTTTAACTATTTTCCCGCATTAGGTTACATACCTAATTAAGAGATTTAACGAACTGGGAAACTAGCACTAGGACTGATAGACACAGGAACACCTGTGGGTACTGTTTCCCTAGTAGTATCGGGAATTGCAATGTTAGCTGTGCTAACTGGTGTGTAAGTAACAATCCTGATATTAACAGCAGCAGCCATTTTCATGAAGTCACTGATACTACCGGGTTTGTAGCGTTCAGCTTCTAGCTTATCCCGCCAATAGTCAGCATAGCGGGGTGTGACTAAATTAAAGGGTCTATCTTTATAGCGTCGGCGTTGGTAAGGAACAATATTTTCCCCAAAGCAGCTTTGATACTCTTGAGAATCTATCAAAGCATCCACAAAACCATCCCAGCCATCGGTAGCAATTTTGATAGACCAAGCGATTTCTTCATCTTTGTTATAAGGCGCACGACCTAACAACCGCTTGAGTCCAATTTCTACTAAGCGATAATTAGAATTGGTTTTAATTACCAAATCCTGGAAAGCGTCAGATTTAGCTAAACCCCGGATGAAATCACGGACAGTAATAGCTTTATTTTTTACCTGAGATTCTAAATTACTTTGGCGGTAGAATTTGAGGATGACGTGTTCGCTAAAAAGTTGGCGATAAGCAGCCCAAATCAATTCTTCAACTTCACCACCAAAAGCATAATCTTCAATGCGGTAAACTCTGGGAGTATCTTCGTTGGGTACTTCGTAACCAGCAACCCGTTGGTTTTGTGAACTGGGTTTATATTCTAGTAAAGGTATTGCCATATTTTATGTTGTTTGTAAGTGGTAATGGGTAATTGGTAATGGGTAATGGGTAATTGGTAATGGGTAATTGGTAAACTTTTTCCTGTCCACCAGTCACCAGTCACCTATGCCCTAATTTTTCGCGATCGCCGGGATATAGCTGTAAGGTAGAGAAACTGCTACTGGTTTAATGGTTACTTCCTCTGTGGTGACATCCCGTGAAGTGTCGGGAATTTCCAAAGTTTTCACTTGAGAAGTCACAGCAGCAATTGTTCTTTGGTAGTTGCGTTCGGGAGTAATGATGTTTCCAGCCATTGCCAAGAAGTTAGCTGGAATAGCTTTGCGGATATCTTCAGTGGTGAGAGTTCCCGAAGTGCGGATGCTGTAGAAGGAACGATAACCAAAAGAACGCATACTTTGGGTATCGCGCCAATTGGCATTGTAACGGGGGTTAACTAAGTTAAAAGGACGTGAACCAAAGCGACGACGTTGATAAGGTACGATATCATCACCAAAGTTGTTGAGGTACTCGTCAGAGTCTAACAACGCATCAATAAAGCCATGTACGCCTTTGGTAGCAATAACAATAGACCAAGCAATTTCTTCATCTTTGTTGTAAGCTGCCCGTCCCACAAACCGCTTGAGGATAATATCAACTAAGCGATAGTTAGAGTTAACCTCTGCTACTTGGCTGCGGAAAACATCTGATTTACCCAAACCCCGGATAAAATCACGAACAGTAATAGCCCGGTTTCGCAGTTGAGATTCTAAAAATTTTTGACGATAACTGCTTAAAATCAGATGTTCGCTAAAAATCTGCCGATATCCTGCCCAAATAATTGCATCAACATCTTGATCTGATGTGGCGTAGTTCAGTTTATAAACGGTTGGGGTGTCTTCGTTGGGAACTTCGTAACCTTCGACACGCTGATTTTGTGAAGAAGGAGAATATTCTAAAAGTGGTATTGACATCTTGACTTTTACCTTGTTTTATGGTGATGCTGAAATTTAAAATCCCAAACTGGTAGAAGCTAATTGGCTAGAGTGTCGATTCAGTAATGCTAGGTAATCTGTTTTTACCTTGTAGGGGCGAAGCATTCGGACAGAATATGAACTGGTTTCAGCGATAGGTTATCACCCAAATGCTTCGCCCTGACGATTAATGAATCGGTGTTCTAGAAGCCAATTGAATGCGAGCGCAAACAGCTTTTTCACTATCATGAGCCAGCATTTCTTGGAATCGAGTTAAGATGATTTCTCGAACCTCCGCTATTTTTGCCAAAGACTGTAAACCAACAATGGCAGCATAACGAATTGACCAGTCTGTATCTTGACAAATTAACAGCAGTGTCTCTAAAGCGCGATTGATAGCTGTTTGACGTTCAGCAATGCCTAATTGAGACCAGTTTAAATTTCCTAATCCTTTAGCAGCAGCACGGCGCACACTAGGCGCGAAGTCTGTAGCAGCAGCGGTGATTAACACATCTAAAGCACGGGGATCAGCGATCGCTGCTAAGGTGCGAATCGAATAAGCCCGTGCGCCATAGTTATAATCATCAATTTGTTCTAGCAATTGGGGTACTGCTATTTCTCCCAATTCTGTGAGTCCTGCTACTGCCACCACCGCTGCTGCTGGGTTATTGTAACCAAAAACAGCGATTAAGGTAGAAATGGCCTCTGGATCTTTAGCTGCTGCTAGGTTCTTCACTGCTGTCACCATTTGCGCTGATGTTTCCGCTTGGTTGACAGCATTAATTAGTTCATTCATGTCTCAGTGGTCAGTAGTTGGAAGGTGACAGTAAGAAGGCAAGAGGCAAGAGGCAAAAGTTTATTCTTCCCAATCACCAATCACCAATCACCAATCACCAATCACCAACTTATAAAAGTGAATCCATCAGGTGCATGACTCGGACTGCCTGATCAGAAACGCAATCTAATCCATCCGCAAGTTGATGTTCTAACAATCCTTTAAGCGCCATGAGTTTAAAACTATTTTCTGCCTGAGCTTGGGCGATCGCATCAGCAGCAGCCATATACCCAATCGCTCCCAAATCCCCCAAAATAGAGCGCCGCAATTTCAGATCACTGCTTTGCATCATTGTCACCAAAAATTCCCCATACTGAGAATCTTGGGTGAGTTGATACATAGCCCTAGCTGCGGAGCATTGCACCCTTGTGACTGGATGCTCTAAAAAAGGCTGAATTAGGGAAATAGCCTCAGTTGCACCAATAGCTCCCAAGGCTTCTAACACTGCCTGATATGGTTGGGTAAGATGGGGGCGGCCTGGTACTTGCACGGCCTTGGCAACACCCCCATCTAGCATTTTGATCAGTGCTGCTAATGCTGCTTTAGCGTTCAGCATTGCTAAAGATTGGGCTGCTGCTTCCCGCACATAAAAATCTGAGCATTCCAAACACTGAATCAAGCCCGGTATAGCTTTAGGACTGCCCAATTTTCCTAATGCTCGGGCTGCATTTCTTCGGAGTGGATAACCTCCTAGTTCTGTTTTGTCAGCTTCATCCTCTAACGCTGTCATCAGTGCGTCTACGGCTTCTGGCTGACTGACTCGAAATTTACCCAACCACCAAGCGGCATAATAGCGGAGACTTAAATCTGATGATTGCAGGTTGGCGATCGCTTGCTCTGGTGTCAACTGCGCCCCATTTTCGGCAGAATATTCTGACGTACTGGGTTCTATCATGACCAGGGCTTTATGATTCTGCTACAGTCAAAGGTTCAATTTTGACAATTCTGCCACCTAAGCGGCTGATCCGCTGCATTTCTTCAGTCATCCGGCTGTAGGGTACGGTCATAAATACGCTACCGCTACGACGAATGCTGAAATTATTTTTGTCGGTTTCTTGGTTTTGCTTTAAGCCCACAACTTCATAACGAAATACACGGCTTGCAGATGAAGAAACGCTACTAGCACCAAGTGTAGTTTGACCGAACATTACTTCTAAATCTCCTCTTGATGGGGTATACCAACAAACAGCACTCTACCTTATGTGGATATAACGCTGACAATTTTGCCACCGGATCGGTGAATTTGCTGCATTTTGTCTAAAAGGCGCTCATAAGGTACAATGAAAGTTGTGCTGCTGCGGCGCACGCTGGGGAATCCTGGATTGCGTATGCCCGCTACTTCAATTCGGTAAACGCGATCCGATTGCCCTACAGCATTACCTAAGTTTTGTTTGGGAGCGTTATCCGCAGTGGGACGGAATGCCCAATTATTATTGCTACCGGATGGACCGACAACGGAGGAAGCTTTGTTACTTGCTAATTCCCTCGCCAAACGTGATTTGCTACCTTCTACCTGAGCAGTATCACTATTGGCATATCCACGGTACAAACGGAACATCCGGGTAAAACCAGCAGATGTTTGTCCTGGTTGAAAATCAAACCCGCGATAATATGGAACAACATTGTCGCCAAAGTTGTTTTGATACTCCATCGAATCTATATAAGAGTCGATTTCTGCATCGTAACCCTCGTTAATATATAAGTCTAAGTGGTATGTCACCTCAGACTCATCCAGAGGAGCGCGACCCAACAAATGTTTATAGTTGAGTTCAATCAACCGAGTTTGGAAACTGTTATAGAAGAATTTGGATTTGTAGAGTTCTGACTTAGCTATACTCCGCACAAACTCACGCACGCTCAAATTGCCATCACGCAAAAGTGACTCTGCACTCTTCAAGCGATCTGAAGCCAGAATATAGTCGTTTCCTAAAACTTGGCGATAAACGGCTTTGATCACCATTTCCACTTCTTCGCGGCTGGCTTTGGGGCGTAGTTCAACTCGACGTGAATCACTAAAAGGCTCAGTTCCCAGCCTAGACGCTGCTGCTGTAATTGCCATTGTTTTTCCCCTTTGATTAGCAATTTTGATTAGCAATACTGCTCTTTCTAACCAATTGCTGGTTGCATCAAGTTGGTTATTTGTTAGCTATAGCCACAGATAAGGTAATCAGGACATTAATTAACTGGTGATACAAACTTTAGTGATCAGAAAACTATTATCGCTGTCACCTGTCACTTGTCACCTGTCACCTGTCACCTGTCACCTAACATACATAAAACTATGCCCGGAGCGAGATCCAACTGCTAGGTGATTCAGTCTAGTCGAGTGAAAAGAGATTCCCCACGAAAACTGATTTAACCCCAAAGGGATAAACTTCATCCAGCACTTGTACCCTTCTCCGGGCAAGAAGCTATCTAGCTGAGAGCGTTGATAGCGTAGTCAATGTAGGTGTTAGCTTCGTTAGCAGCTTGGCCGCTCAAACCGTGGTTGCCTTTGATATATTTCAAAGCTTCAACATACCAGCTAGGAGACAAATCAAATGCGCTGTTGATTTCAGCCAAACCAGCAATTAGGAACTCATCCAAAGGACCTGTGCCACCAGCAACCAAGCTGTAGGTGATGATGCGGAGGTAGTGACCAACGTCACGAGCGCACTTAGACTTACCACGAGCATCAGCAGCAAATTGAGCGCCTGGTGTAGAGGTGGTGTAGGGAAATTTGCTGTATACGGCGTTAGTAGCACCATCAATCAGCTTTTGAGCGTTAGCTGTCAAACCACGAGCAGCTTCCATGCTGGCAGCAGCACGTACAAAACGACCGTTAACAGCTTGTAATTCTGTGTTGCTCAGGAAACGTCCTTGGGTATCAGCAGATGCGATAGCTTCGGTAATTGGGGTTTTCATGGTCTAATTTCTCCTTGATTGGTTTCGTATCTTGTTGGAATAGCTAGATTTTTAGCTGTGGACTACTTGTACTTGTTTGTACTTGTTGATTAAACAACGTTGATTAAACAACAGCAGCAGCAGCACGATCAAAGTAGCTTGCCAATTCAGAAACTAAAGAACTGCAATCACCTTTGGTGATACCGTTGGGATCGTTAACGATATTGATAGCAGCTTCTTTCATTTTTTGAACACCAACAGCTACGGAAGCACCAGGAGTACCCAAAGCTTGGTAAGTTTCACGTAAGCCATTTAAGCAACGGTCATCGAGAACACTAGCGTCACCAGCCAATGCAGCGTAGGTAACATAGCGTAAGATGATTTCCATGTCGCGCAGACAAGCAGCCATGCGACGGTTGGTGTAAGCGTTACCGCCAGGAGCGATCAATTGGGGCTGTTCTTCAAATAAAGCACGAGCAGCGTTGGTAACGATATCTTTAGCGTTGCTGGTGATGCGGTTAACAACGTCCAAACGCTTGCTACCAGCAGCTACAACTGCTGTCAAAGCATCTAGTTGTTCGGTGCTTAAGAATTCGCCTCTAGCGTCAGCTTGAGTAACAACCTTGGAAAATACATCTAATGTCATGGACTCTAATCTCCTAATTACTTAGTTGAGAGTTGTGTTGATTGAAACAGGTGCTGTTTTATCAATCAGGAATGGATGCTCAAAAACAATGAGTTAATCAAAGCTAAGTTGTTGTCTACTTCTTTTCTCATTTTCTCGTCTATCTTCCTGAAGGCAGAAATATGAGAATCAGAGGTAATTTTATGAGAAACCAGCCAACGAGATTGGATTGGTTGCCTCGTTTAACTTTGCTCTGTTTTTGAACCCCTCCAGATTAGTTTATACACTGCTATAGAGACTTTATTTGTTACAATTTATGAATAAATAAGATCAGGTAATAAGAAAAGCCTCAAGTCCTTTACATATAAGGGGTGTATACCCGAAAAGTTACTAATTTTCGTTACAAAACTTCATTAAGTTTGTAGATAAGAAGAAATTTTATACATTTTATATTAATTTAATGATTCTGAAACCATATACCAATACTCAACTACAGGTATTTTGGGATCATATCTAGACCCAGTAGTTTATATTAAAGAATGTAAAATTTACATTTCTAAATATTGTTGAGAACCTGTTAAATTAACCTCCCAGGGGGGATTTCAGGGAGGTGGGGACTGGGGACTGGGGACTGGGGACTGGGGACTGGGGACTGGGGACTGGGGACTGGGGACTGGGGACTGGGTAATGGGGACTAGGGACTGGGGACTGGGGACTGGGGACTGGGGACTGGGGACTGGGGACTGGGTAATGGGGACTGGGTAATATTATTCCCAATCACTAATCACCAATCACCAATCACCTACGACGGAGGACTTCTAATAGCGTTGTAAAGGTTTGGGGCAGAGGTGCGGTTACTTCAATCCAATCTCCAGAAATGGGATGCTGTAACTTGAGTCGCCAAGCGTGTAATGCTTGACCGGGCAAATTTACCCCCACAGAACGACCAGAACCATAAACAGGGTCGCCGACTATAGGATGACCGATTTTGGCACTGTGGACGCGAATTTGATGAGTACGCCCTGTTTCTAACTGGAAATGGATCAAGGTGTAGTTCCCCAGCCTTTCTTTCACTTGCCAATGGGTTATGGCTGACCTACCCCCCTCTTCTATGGGGACTATGGCCATTTTTTTGCGGTCTTGGGGATGACGACCAATGGGTAAATCTACAGTCCCGCTTTCGGTTTTTGGCGCACCGTAAACCACCCCTAAATATTCTCGGCGTGCTGTTTTGGCTTGTAGTTGTGCTTGTAGGTGTTGATAGGCGATATCAGTTTTAGCAATAGCAATCGCTCCAGTTGTATCTTTATCTAATCTGTGAACAATACCAGGACGTTGCACACCACCAATTCCCGGTAAATTAGGACAATGTGCCAACAAAGCATTTACTAATGTACCATCTGCGTGACCAGGTGCTGGATGAACTACCAAACCTGCGGGTTTATTGAGAATGAGTAATTGCTCATCTTCGTAGAGAATATCTAAAGGGATATCTTCTGCTACCAGTTCCAACGGTTGAACTGCGGGAATTTCTAAACAAATGCGATCGCCAAGTTTGAGATTTATTTTTTTAGATGTACAAACTTGATCATTGACTTGAACATGACCCTGTTCAATTAACTGTTGTACACGGGAACGAGATAAATCAGGTATTGCAGATGACAGATAACGATCCAGACGTTCAGTTTTCTCTTGGACTAAAAGATTAATAGCGGTCACAGTTGGTTAATTTTAAACAGCTAAGTATATGAAAATTCTACTGATATCAGGGAATGGTGATTGGTGATTAGTGATTGGGAATAATATTACCCATTACCCATTACCCAGTCCCCAGTCCCCAGTCCCCAGTCCCCAATACCCTAAATCATCCTGATAGTGAATTATGAAAGAGGAAAAGAATAAATTAAGCACTGTGTGAGTAGAAATAGTCCGGGATATAGTATAGCTAATTTACAGTACATTTGCTTTGTAGTCATTAGCTTTACTAGCTTAAAAGGACTATTGATTTTAAGCACAAACATCTTGTTTGATCAGCAAAATCAGGTGAAACATAGTATTTTTCAAGAATGGACAATTGACAATGACCTCTCCCTGAAAGTCAGAGGATTGAAAAAGCGGATTTTTTTTGGTTTTTTCCCCTTCAAAGGGGAGGTTTTAAACCTTGAATGAAACAATTATCAATTGTCAATTGTCAATTATCAATTGATAAACTGCTATTTTCATTACTAATTTTTGTATTAACTTGAATTTTTTATATTAGGTTTAAAATAGTTTTTTATTTCCCTGTTAAATCTATAGTAACGTGAAATTAGTAGGTAATTACTGAGCATCTACACATATACCACATAATCATTCAAGGCTGGAATACAACAAATTAGAAGTAATAGAGAAGGTGTAACTTTTCTGAACTTAATGCTTCTAAATCTTTGCTATTCTCATGTCTTACACCTTTATCTTATTAGGGAAATTAAAGTCTATAACATCCAATGATGTCGTAGATTGAGCATTGCCAACCAGCCCTTATGGAAAAAGTGCAGGATGTGGATTTTGCCCATATGACTGCTGATAGGGGAATGCTTAGA
Organism: Sphaerospermopsis sp. FACHB-1194; assembly: GCF_014696235.1. NCBI lineage: Bacteria > Bacillati > Cyanobacteriota > Cyanophyceae > Nostocales > Aphanizomenonaceae > Sphaerospermopsis > Sphaerospermopsis sp. FACHB-1194. Next base: position 171,084 of record NZ_JACJPU010000003.1, read on the forward strand.
TAAATTCTGCTTTTTGCCCAGGTGAGGGGTGAGTGGGGTGTGGGGTGTTGGGTATTGTGTGTTTAGAGAAAAGACTTGCTATACTCACTCCCATGTAAACCGTTATCTTTATCTGGCATTAAGTCCAAAAAGACCGGTGTGAATCCTCTACAGGTGATTCACAAATTGTGATGTCAAATTTTTATTTGTATTCAAATCCATGCTAATGAAAACGCTTCCTATTAGTAGATACAGATTTTTCCAAAAACTACAACCTCTATCCCTGTTGAAGAAAATCACCAGTAAGTCGGTTACTGGTTGTTTAGAGGTATTTAGCACTTCCGGGGCTTGGTCAATATATGTACAAGAGGGGAAATTAATTTATGCTTGTTACTCAGAGAAGATGTTTGAGCCACTGTATCGCAACTTGCAGAGGTTGACCCAGAAAAATTCTACTCTTCCCAGAGGTATTAATGAGCAGTTACAAAGCATCTTTGAAAGAGGTGTGGAAAATCAGGCTATTCCCAATCCAGATTATTTAGCTATTTGCTGGTTGGTGAATGAGCAATATATTAGCTCTATGCAAGCGGCAATGCTCATTGAACAATTAGCTCTAGAATTTCTAGATTCATTTCTGCAAATCGAAGAGGGAAGTTATGAGTTTATCCATGAAACCTTTTTGGATGATTTGCCCAAGTTTTGTCATTTGAATCTGCGCTTATTAGTGGAAAAGTGCCAGGCGGGGATAAAAGTTTCTCCTGAACAATTTTGGCAGTATAGTCAGCAATCTTCAGCAGGTGTCAGAGTTGCTACGGAGCAGTTTTGGCCAGACAATGAACCAAAGACACGCCCTAAAATTGAAGTACAATTGCCCCCAATTGGCAATAAACCACCAACTCCCAGCAAATATCAAAGATTTTATTCCCAACCCAAGGACAAAAAACATTACACAATTTTCTGTGTGGATGATAGTCCTTTGGTGTTAAATACTATTAAAAGTTTTTTAGATGAGCAAATATTTTCTGTATTTGGTGTTACAGATTCAGTAAAAGCTTTGATGGAAATTTTCCATACCAAACCAGATATGATTTTTCTGGATGTGACGATGCCGAATTTAGATGGCTATGAAATTTGCTCTTTATTGCGGAAACAGCCATATTTTAAAAATACACCTGTAATTATGGTGACAGAAAAAGCCAGCTTGATAGATAAAGCTAAAGCAAAACTCGTTAGAGCTTCAGCTTGCTTGACTAAGCCTTTAAATCAAAGTGATTTACTGAAAACGGTTTTTCAGCACATGATTTAAAGCAGATAATTGAAAGTAGATGATTGAAAGTAGAAAATATAAGTTTTTCTCGATCTAGATTACACTGGACGACAATTAGATAAAATACTGTGCATCTTGACTACTGCTCCAATGACTGCGATCGCTGGCGCACTAAATCCCGTCTCTTCAACTTGTTGCACAATTGTCCCTAACTCACCAATTAATTCTTCTTGTTCTGGCCGGGTTCCCCACCTCACCAAACCTATTGGAGTCTCTAGACTCAACCCAGATGAACTCAACTGTTCCACAATATAAGGTAGATTGTGGATACCCATATAAATAACTATTGTTTCTGAACCTTGGGCGATCGCTTGCCATTTTATAGTCGGTCGATACTTACCCGCCGCTTCGTGACCCGTTACAAATGTCACTGATGAACTATACAGACGGTGGGTTAAGGGAATACCAGCATAAGCCGCCGCTGCAATGCCGGCTGTGATCCCCGGCACAACTTCTACAGAAATTCCCGATTCTAGTAACTCTGCCATTTCTTCCCCACCACGCCCAAAAATAAAAGGATCGCCACCTTTTAACCGCACCACAATTTCATGATCTTGGGCTTTTTCAATGAGTAGTTGGGTAGTTTCTTCCTGTAAGAGCGAATGTCTCCCCATGCGCTTACCAGCGTTGATTTTTTCAGCTTGGGGATTGATCATTGCCAAAACCGGCGGACTTACCAAAGCATCATAAATAACTACATCCGCACATTCCAATAAACTTTTACCCTTGAGAGTCATGAGTCCAGGATCACCAGGACCAGCACCGATTAAATAAACCTTACCCAAAAACTTTTTCCCCTTCTGTTGCTAAATCCCAGATTATATCAGCTAGTTCTGCGCTGACTCCTAAAGGTGGTGCTAATTGCAACTTTACCCCAGGAAATTTTAATTTTAGCTTTTCTAAAGATTCGGCGATCGCATCAGTTATTCCCCCAGCGAATAAAAAATATGGCAAAATTGCAATCTGCTGATTACCAGCAGCTACTAATTCTTTTATCTTTGTTTCTAAACTGGGAGATACAGACCAATAAGCCGTTACTGCTCCCAAACTCCTAGCTATATCTTCTACTGGTTGTTGAGAACCAGAACGACGACTACCATGAGCTAAGAGAATTGATACTTCTGCTTTTATAGTAGCCATTGTTGAAGTCAGCAGTTTTGCTAAATTTCCATGACTTCCTACATAAGCTTTAATCTCAATCTGGATCTTTTCACCCAGTGCTGTTTGTGCAAGTTCCACTTCTGCGGGAATATCTGACATGACATGAACTCCCGGTAGCAGAAATAAAGGTATAATTTTTAGGCATTTGCAACCAAAAGCTAAAGCCTTTGGCGCGAAATCTTGAATTTGCTGGTTTAATGGTTGAGTATTTAGCTCTAGGGTAGCTATCCCTACTAAATGTTCACTATCTGGTAATTTCAGACTGAGCAGCTTTGCTAGTTGCTGCATAGCAATATTTGGACGCGGATCACGACTACCGTGAGATACTAAAAGATAAGCAGATGACATAGGCTGACGATGTGATTAACTAAAAATTTAGGTTAAGGAGTATTTATTATGAAAGAATTTATGCACTCTTTAGAAGAATTAGTGGACAAACTAACACTAGGTGCTATTTTAGAGATGTTAGAACGAATCTGCCACAAAAAAGCAGAAAATCTCAGAACTCACTGGAATGATGAAGAAAACGCCAAGTTATGGGAAAAAGCAGCTAAACAAATCGAAAATATCAATGTCGATATTTGAAAAATAGGGAGATGGGGAGGAAGGGGAAGTAGGGGAAGTAAGGGAGGTTAATAACCCAGTCACCAGTCACCAATCACCAGTCAGCAATCACCAGTCACCAATCCCCTATTTCTTTTCTGCTTTATAAGTATAAAAGTTGTCAAATGCGCCTACTGTTTCAAATTTGTAACCAGGTATTAAATTATCAATTTTTAAATCAGTAGTATAAAGACTAAAAATAATATAGTTCTGTCTTTTTGTGGTGGCAGAAATAATATCTCTAATTTTCGGTTGAGCGGAATCAACCAGCTGGTTGCAATTAAATTGTATCAGATTTTGCAAAAAATTCGGTGTTTTTTGACAAAAATCTGTTTTTAAGTAAGTTTTCAAACGTTGTACTGCATACTCTTCATATTTAGGCTGTTGTGGATTTGTGGTAGCCATCGTCACTCCCAAGACTGCTATTCCTGCTGCGCCTACAGATGCAATTAAAGTCAATACTTTCATATATACCAGGTTGTGATCTAATGACTACAGTTTAAAGACTACAAAAAAATTAGTCAATTTCAGTCAAAAAAAATCTTGATCATTTTTTAAAGTCGTGCTATGCTCAGAGAGTAAATGGCGAGCGTAGCCAAGTGGTTAAGGCAGTGGATTGTGGTTCCACCACTCGCGGGTTCGAGTCCCGTCGTTCGCCCTGGTAATAAATTATTATTTTCCGTGGGTTCAAGCAACGCGAGGAAAGAAAACAAAAAGGAAAGTAAATTAATATTGGCTCTGTTTTTACTCAGTGCTGACTAATACAATAGACCTCTCCAAAATAGAATGTATTAATTTGTCATAAGTTGTAGGGGCGAAGCTTATGGGTGATAATTTAACGGAAAAATCAGACATCTAGATATCCCATAAGCTTCGACCCGCCCCCATAAATAGGTTCCATAATTTCTTTTCTGGAGATACAGCATAAGTATCGTTAATTAGTAGGGGACTGGTGACTGGGGACTGGTGACTGGGGGGAATAAGATACTACTTCTTCCCTCCTGCCTCCTAAATTGACAACTCCCACCAAGTTTTTTGACCAACAATACCATCTACTAATAAATTACGTTGACTTTGAAAAGCTTTAATAGCTGCTTCAGTAAGAGGTCCAAATATACCATCAACTCGAATACCATAGCCATTAGATACCAATAAACGCTGCATAATTCTTACAGACATACCAGAACTACCAAAACGTAAAGTTGGCATGGGTTGTCTGTTATGTGCTGGGTATCGTGCTAATAGCTGCTCTTTTGTAGGGATATCCTGAGCATCAGCTAACTCAAAAGATATTGAGGACAGGTGCTTTTGTCGAATTTGTTTTAATATATGATCCCGCTGATGTGCCAGTGCTGAAATTTGAGGTTTGTCCCTTCCGTCTACTGTCATAAATTCAGGTGGTGTGATTTGAGAAATAGAAGTTAATTGAGATAACTGACTATTTTTTGAATTATGCACGCCATTTTCCGTTGTCAATGGTCGCTGCTCCGGCAAATGGGGCAAATTTGGTTGTGTGGTGCTTAATACGCCCGTCATTAGCAGGCCAATTTCAGTCATTTTAGTTTATCTGATATTTTGTACCTATAAGGATAAACCAGGAGTAGACAAACAAATAGTGTGAAACTGTAACTCTCGTCCAACAAATTATTTTATGTAAGCTAAAGTAATAAAGGAGACAAATAATTACAGTGTAAAAACTTATTTATTGGGAAATTTGATTAATGATAGTAAACGATGATTCTATCGAAGAAAAGAGGTTTTTAGGTTAATTTACTTTTCTTTACATACTTTGGTTGTTTCCTGTCTTTCTACTTATCAATTGTCAATTGTCAATTATCAGTTGATAACAGTAATATCTAAATGCAAATTGTCAATTTTTGTGTAGTATATATTACTATGTTGTATTTACACAATTAAGCTATTGCTGAGTCATATTTATAACGTTTTATCACTTTATCACTTTACCAGTCCAGGAATTATTAGTTAATTTTAGCAAAAAAAATATTGACAAAAAGTTTATTTTACCCATAGTACAGCAACATAATTGCAACAATTGGGTGTAAAACCGGACTGAGTCCCGCAAAGCTAACACCTTTTCAGGCAAAAATTTTTTGAAGCGGTTATCATCACCGTTACCAAAATACCTCTTCCAGTCCCCATTTCCCAATAAGATACATTCTGGTGTTAGGATAACCGTGACGACAAAAATGCAAATAAATGTAAACAATATATATTAAGTTCTTAAAAACTGAATTTAGTTAATCACCTTATTTCCAGTAGGTAGCTTCATGTCCATCAGTACCATCGCTCCTGAGCAGGTTAATCGCATTGTTGGGAATCAGCATCATGATCCGTTTGAGGTACTAGGTTCACATCTTATAGAACAGGAAGGTAAAAAAGTCTGGGCTGTGCGAGCTTACCTCCCAAATGCCAGCGCAGTTTATGTAGTAGTTCCAGAAGGACGCAAAGAATATCCCATGACAACGGTGCATCATCCCCATTTTTTTGAATGCACCATAGAAACACCAGAACTTAACAACTACCAATTACGAATCAAAGAAGGAGAGCATGAGCGAGTCATTTATGATCCTTATGCCTTTCGTTCTCCCCATTTAACAGATTTTGATTTGCATTTATTTGCAGAAGGAAATCATCACCGCATTTACGAAAAATTGGGAGCGCATCTTACAGAAGTTGATGGTGTCAAAGGTGTTTATTTCGCCGTTTGGGCCCCCAATGCTCGCAACGTTTCTGTTTTGGGAGACTTCAACCACTGGGATGGACGCAAACACCAAATGCGGAAAGGACACACAGGGGTTTGGGAATTATTTATTCCTGAACTGGGTGTGGGAGAACATTACAAATATGAAATCAAAAATTTTGACGGACACATTTACGAAAAATCTGATCCCTACGGTTTCCAACAAGAACCACGTCCCAAAACAGCATCTATTGTCAGTGACTTAAATGCTTACAGATGGACTGATGAAAATTGGATGGAAACCAGGAGACATACTGATCCCCTCACCCAACCAATTTCCGTTTATGAAGTGCATTTAGGGTCTTGGTTACACGCTGCTAGTGGCGAACCAGCAAAATTGCCCAACGGCGAAACAGAACCAGTAGTTATTGCTTCAGAACTCAATCCTGGGGCGCGTTTCCTTACCTATCGGGAACTAGCAGCCAAACTCATCCCCTATGTCAAAGACCTGGGATATACGCATATAGAATTGTTACCCATTGCCGAGCATCCCTTTGATGGTTCTTGGGGTTATCAAGTCACAGGTTACTTTGCTCCCACTTCCCGGTTTGGCAGTCCTGAAGATTTCATGTATTTTGTAGACCAATGTCACTTAAATGGTATTGGTGTACTGGTAGATTGGGTTCCTGGACATTTCCCTAAAGATGGTCATGGTTTAGCTTTCTTTGATGGTACTCATCTTTATGAACACGCTGATCCCCGCAAAGGTGAACATAAGGAATGGGGAACTTTAGTATTTAATTACTCCCGCAACGAAGTTAGAAATTTCTTAGTTGCTAACGCCCTGTTCTGGTTTGATAAATACCATATTGATGGCATTCGTGTTGATGCGGTTGCTTCGATGCTTTACAACGATTATTGCCGTAAAGATGGCGAATGGCTACCTAACCAGTACGGTGGTAGGGAAAATTTAGAAGCGGCTGATTTTCTGCGTCAAGTAAATCACAACATCTTTAGTTATTTTCCCGGAGTCCTTTCCATTGCCGAAGAATCTACTTCTTGGCCTATGGTGTCTTGGCCTACCTATACAGGTGGTTTAGGGTTCAACCTGAAATGGAACATGGGTTGGATGCACGATATGTTGGATTATTTCAGCATGGACCCTTGGTTTAGGCAGTTTCATCAAAACAATGTCACCTTTAGTATGTGGTACAACCACAGTGAAAACTTCATGTTGGCATTGTCACACGATGAAGTTGTACATGGTAAGAGCAATATCATCGGTAAAATGCCCGGTGATAGATGGCAGAAGTTAGCTAATGTGCGGACTTTATTTGCTTATATGTTTGCTCACCCTGGAAAGAAAACCATGTTTATGAGTATGGAGTTTGGCCAGTGGAGTGAGTGGAATGTGTGGGCGGATTTGGAATGGCAGTTATTACAACATGAACCCCATCAACAGTTAAAAGCATTTTTTAAGGAGATAAATCATCTTTACCGTTCTGAACCTGCTTTATATACTCAGGATTTTGCGCGGGAAGGGTTTGATTGGATTGATTGTAGCGATAACCGTCACAGTGTAGTTTCTTTTGTCCGTCGTGCTAAAGATTCTGATGAGTTTGTAGTTGTGATTTGTAATTTTACACCTCAACCCCATTCTCACTATCGCATCGGTGTACCAGAGAAAGGATTTTATACTGAGTTGTTCAATAGCGATGCGCGTAAATATGGCGGTAGCAATATGGGCAACTTAGGAGGAAAATGGACTGATGATTGGTCTTTACATAATCGTCCTTATTCCTTAGATTTGTGTTTACCACCTTTGGGAGTTTTGATTCTCAAACTGGATCAAGAAAAGACTGCGGAAGCACTGAGTTAAGGTTTAAACTGGGATGTTGCGGGGAGTAGTTTACACTTCCTGCTTCACAATCCCGTAACCAAAGTTTAACACCTTGAGCGATCGCCCCCTGACTACTATCTCTTGGTGGTGCTATAAGTGGTTTTACTGGATATTCACCAGTTTGAGTAAACATCATCACCACCTGCCAACCCAAAGTAGTTTTCGTCAAAAACAACCTGTGGAACTGTTGCAACTCCACCGCCTTTTTATCTATATACTGTCGTTCCAGAGTTGTAAAAAAAACCTGCTCAACCCCTTGGGAAGCATAATTATTAGTATTATTAGCAGTATTATTAGCAGTATCAATACCAGGGTTTAAAGGTAAAGGTTGAAACTTCGGCTTACCTGCCACCAAAATATAAGGATAGATATCAACACTGCGACTCAGACGACGGGATCTTTGAATAACACGGTTAGCATAGCTAGGTAAATCTAACATCAACTGAGTAGTTAAACCTTCTAAACCTTGCTGAGAACAAGAACTACTCATTTTGGAATCAACAGGTTTAGGAGAGAGTTTTTTGGCGAAAACAGGAGATATAAAGACAAAAGACAGAAAAAGCCACAAAGGAAAAAGAAATACTAAATCCTTAAAAACAAACCAGCCATTTTTTCTTCCTTCATCTTGAAAATTCATCAAATTCAAAAAATCACATCTTGTAAAAAATATTATCGCATAACTTGGGCGGGTAAGACTTGTACTAAGCTGATCGACGCTTGTACTGAGCAAAGTCGAAGTATGCCCACTCCACAAAAATCAGAAAACACCAGCAAAAAATCTCTTTAAAACTTCATCCTTCTGGGTTCTCTGCGCTTCTGCGTGAGATTTAACAAAGTTGTTCACTAACCCAAATTTAACTCCTCACAAATCTTATCCCAAGCCAGAACCGGATCAGCAGCAGCAGTAATAGGTCTACCGATCACCAAAAAATCAGCACCGGCTTGAAAAGCTTGAGAAGGGGTGAGCGATCGCTTTTGATCACCCTTATCAGCCCAACTCGGACGCACCCCAGGACAAACCAGCAAAAAATTCTCACCGCAAGTATTCCGCAACTGTGCCACCTCTTGGGGAGAACAAACCGCCCCATTCAAACCCGCATTTTTTGCCAAAAGTGCCATTTCTAAAGCAAATTCCGGCAATTCCAGAGGTATTTTCAAATCAAACGCCAAATCTCGCGCCGAAATGCTAGTTAACACAGTAATAGCAATTAACTTAGGCGGTTTAGTTCCCGCTTTTTCCGCTCCCACCTGCACCGCTTCTACAGCAGCCTTCAAGCAATCATTACCACAAGTGGCATGAATTGTCAACAAATCCACCCCATAACCAGCAGCAGCACGACAAGCACCGGCGACAGTATTGGGGATATCGTGAAACTTCAAATCTAGGAAAATCCGCTTTTGGCGAGATTTTAGCACATCCAGAATAGCCGGACCTGTGCTAGTAAACAATTCTAAACCAACCTTCCAGAACGTGACTTGGGGAAGTTTATCCACAAGAGCGATCGCACTTTCTAAATCTGATACATCTAAAGGTACAATAATTTTTTCATCATTCATAATTCTGGTTGTTACATTCAGTTATAGTAGTCCTATTAAGGGTGAAAATGTCAACATCTCATGATATCTTCCATCCGCGGAATTTATCTAACACGTAAAGACGGGTGTTCAAAACCGGATAATCATTTTTTGGCAAGGATTTGAGGATGTCTTTGACAATCTTGGGAAATGAATTTATAATCATGATCCAATCAATATTTTGATATAGCTTGCTCAAATTTTAATATATTTTGGGCTATTTTTATCACAGATTTCTTAACATTCAACACTTCTGACCTTAGAATTATCTTCCACTAATTTTATTAATGGGTTAGAATCTCTACAAAATGGGTTAGAATCTCTACAAAAAAGATATTTAATTAACAAAATTGTAGAAGATAACATATTGTTTGATTTATCTCCTATTTTCAGAGAATATGTGAGAAATTTTTGTGAAGATTAATCTACATCATCCCCGCCTGAAAAATCTGATTTGCAGTTAAATTTAATTCAGAAAAAACTTGAGAAATAACCCGTTCATCATCTCTAAATTTACTGATTTGATATTCTCCATCTACCAAATTACAAACAGAAATAGTAGGTTGTTTGGGATTACCAATAAAATTACGTCCTCCTAAAGCTGCATAATCTATAATCCAATATTCAGCAATACCCATTTCTTCATAATCAGCGTACTTTAAATAATAATCATCACGCCAATTAGTGGAAACAACTTCGATGATTAAAGGTATGGAAGCACCATGACTAATAACTGATTGTTTTTTCCATAATTGTTCATTAGCTAAATTAGCACGATTTAAAACTAACAAATCGGGAAAATAACCAGAATCTTTACCTTCTGGTCTAACTATAACTTGATTAGGTATCACATACGGAAGATTTAACCCATCAATTTTAGCACTAATTTTGATAGTTAAAAACCCTTTAACTTCTTCATGATCTCCCACCGGTTGCCCCATTGTGACAATTTCTCCATGATGTAATTCATAACGTATATCGGAATTGTCAGGAAGCCAGTTAACAAATTCCTCAAAGGTGACAATTTTATTTAGGGTTTGAATCATGACTGTGAACAATTATTGATGATGAAAATATTATAACAGCAGGGTGCGTCAGATATCAAAAGTATATTTATTGACATGACTTCTACCGTCTGACGCACTCTACGAGTCCCGTACGGGTGAACGGCTATTCTCTCCTACTTTACTAACCGCACAAAATTTTTTTTACCCACCTGTAACACTTTACCATATAAATCATCAGGCTGAGAAAAAATTAAATCCACATCATTAATCTTATCACCGTCTATCCTGACTCCACCCTCTTGAATTTTCCGTTTACCTTCGGCGGTACTTTTACACAAACCGGTAGCACCGAGAATATAAGCTAATTTAGCGGGAAATTGAGGAATAGCAGCCACAGAATACTCTGGTAATGCTCCCTCCTTACCACCACTTTTCGCCGCTTCTCTAGCCTCATTAGCCGCTTGTTCACCGTGATATTGACGGACAATTTCCCAGGCTAAAAATTCTTGGCGATCGCGTGGATTTTCTGGCAGACTATGCAAAGGTAAATCCGTCAACAACTCAAAATACTGTGACAGTAAATTATCTGGCACAGCTTGAAGCTTTTGGTATTTCTGGGAAGGGTGTTCTGATAAACCAACATAATTACCTAAAGACTTCGACATTTTTTGTACACCATCAGTTCCAATTAAAATAGGTAACAGCAAACCAAACTGAGGTTTTAAACCAAAATGACGTTGTAAATCTCGACCTACAGCAATGTTAAACTTTTGATCAGTTCCCCCTAATTCCACATCAGACTCCACAGCCACAGAATCAAAACCTTGCATCAGTGGATACAGGAACTCATGGAGGAAAATCGGATTCTCTTTCTTATAACGTTCAGCAAAACCTTCCTTGGCCAACATCTGTCCCACCGTCATCGTAGACAGCAACTCCAGAATTTTCCCCAAATCTAGACGGGAAAGCCATTCCGAGTTGTAGCGTACCTCCAACCTCCCAGGTGTGTCAAAATCTAAAATAGGACGCACTTGATCAAGATAAGTTTGGGCATTTTGCTTAACCTCTGTCTCAGTCAACTGACGACGGACATCAGACTTACCCGTAGGATCACCAATTCTTGCGGTAAAATCACCAATAATCAAAACCGCCGTATGACCAGCATCTTGAAACGCCCGCAGTTTTCTTACTGGTATACTATGACCCAAATGAATATCCGCACCCGTAGGATCAATACCCAACTTGATCCTTAAAGGACGGTCAGCATTGAGCAACCGCTTTTCCAAACTTTCAGTTTCACTATCAGCATCATGAGGTTGAGGAAAAATTTCTGCCACACCACGATGTAGCCAAGAGAAATTCTGCGCCATACTAGCCATACTATAAGATTCACTATTAACTACACTTTGCACTTTAGAAATTAGGTTGGTAAAGTCCACTGGCAAATTATCCGTTTTCTGTCCTGCCAAACTACTATAATTGCAAAAAATTAACCGACTTTTTTCATTTCATCAATTACATTTATATTTATTAGTGAGGAAGTAAAACCGCCGTGTCTTCTAGGACTTTTGTAAACAAGCAATCCCAAGACCAGGCTTCATCTGGGTTTGAATTTTTTAAAGGCGTAGGTCAGGTAACTGGCGCTACCCTACTATCGCTCACACTGCTGTCAAGTTCTATTGCAGCGGGGGGACTGGTGGGACTGGCCATAAGTTTCCGCAACTTGCCAGACGTGAGACAGTTACGCAGCTTTTCTCCCACAGAAACCACATACATATATGACATTAAAGGTAAACTCATATCAAGCATTCACGGTGAAGCAAACCGCGAAGTAGTACCCTTAAATAGAATTTCCCCGAACCTCAAACGCGCTGTACTAGCCAGTGAAGACGGTCACTTCTACAGTCACCAAGGCATTAACCCTTCTGGTGTAGGAAGGGCTGTAGTAGTAAACTTGGCAGCAGGTGGTGTAAAAGAAGGTGGTTCTACCATCACCATGCAGTTGGTGAAAAACCTGTTTTTGTCTCATCGGCGGGCTTTTACTCGCAAATTAGCCGAAGCAGTTTTAGCCATTCGTTTAGAACAAATTCTGGAGAAAAACGAAATTTTAGAAATGTACCTCAATCAAGTATATTGGGGTCATAATAACTACGGTGTACAAACAGCCGCCCGGACTTATTTTGATAAATCAGCCGAGTTTTTAACCTTGGGTGAGTCAGCAATGATGGCGGGTTTGATCCAAGCCCCAGAAGAGTTTAGCCCCTTTGCCAGTATGAAAAAGGCAAAACAAAAACAAAAAGAAGTGTTAGGGCGGATGTTAGACTTGCGGTGGATCACCCAAAAAGAATATGATGATGCCCTCAAGGAAGAAATTAAACTAGGGAGAATTAGGTCATTTCAAGGTAGCGCCCTACCTTATATTAGCAATACCGTAGCCCAGGAACTGGTGAAAAAGTTTGGAAGGGATACAATGCTTAAAGGCGGGATGCGGGTACAAACCACCGTGGATGCCAAATTCCAGATGATGGCAGAATCAACTGTGAGTAAGTGGCACAAAAATTTACTAGGTCAAGGGTTGCGTGGAAATCAAATTGCTTTAGTTGCAGTTGATCCCCGCACACATTTTGTCAAAGCTCTAGTTGGTGGGGTAGATTCTAGAGCAAGTGAATTTAACCGCGCTACCCAAGCACTCAGACAACCAGGTTCGGCTTTTAAACCTTTCGTTTATTATGCTGCCTTTGCCACTGGTAAATATGCTCCAGATAGCACCGTATTAGATACCCCTGTTAGCTACCGAGATGGCAATGGTTGGTACTTCCCCAGAAACTACGATGGTGGGTTTAGTGGTGCAATGTCTATTCGTACCGCTTTAGCTCAATCTCGCAACATCCCTGTAATTAAGCTTGGTAAAGCCATAGGGATGAATAAAGTTGTTGAAACCTGTCGGACTTTGGGTATCATGAGTCCAATGGAACCAGTTACCTCCCTGCCTTTAGGTGCTATTGGTATGACTCCCTTGGAAATGGCCAGTGCCTACGCTACCTTTGCGAATTATGGCTGGCAATCACCAGCAACAGTAATAGTCAGAATTACAGATAGTAGTGGTAATGTGTTACTCGACAACACACCAAAACCCCAGCGAGTGCTTGATCCCTGGGCATCAGCAGCAACTATAGATATTATGCAATCTGTGGTTAGTAGCGGTACGGGTAAGGGTGCAGATATAGGCAGACCATCAGCAGGAAAAACAGGAACAACTTCCTCAGAAAAAGATATTTGGTATGTGGGTACTGTGCCACAACTCACAACTGCTGTCTGGGTGGGAAGAGATGATAACCGACAATTATCCAGTGGTGCTACAGGTGGTGGTATGGTTGCTCCCATCTGGCGTGATTTTATGGAGCAAGCCCTTAAAGGAGTACCATCAGAGAAATTTAAAACACCTTCCCAGTTTCCACGTCCTAAAGCAAATTAGAGTGAGGTAATGGGTAATGGGTAATGGGTAATGGGTAATGGGTAATGGGTAATAGGTGATACAGTGAGTGGATTTAGGATTTTGGATTGTATTTCATGAACTCCAATCTAAAATCTAAAATTTAAAATCTAAAATTTTTCCCAATCACCAATCACCAATCACCAATCACCAATACCCTCATACCTGTTTTTCCAACTCAGCTTTCATTCTTTGCAGAGTCATATTCATCTGCTCAAACATTTGTTGTGGTGTAACACCAAACTGATTTAGCTGAGTTTTTAGTTGCTGTATGGTCATTTGCGCCATAAAATCTTCTGATAGCTCGAACCGCTTCATAAAGACGCGATATCGGTCCATCATAGATTCCATCTGCTCAATAAACAGCTTTTTGCCCTCGCGGTCAAATTTGCCGTAGTTGTTGCCAAGTTGAATCAGTGCTTGGTAATCTTCAAAAAGCTGTTTGGCTTCGTGTTGAACTATTTCAGAGTCAAAGAATCCCATTTTACTTATATTCAACTGAGTGCTTGTACTCAGTAGCTGAAAGTTTTGTCTCTAGTCTTATTTTAGTCTAGAGGACTAATCTAGAGAACAAAATTCGCTGGAAGTACGGTTTTTTACAGAAATTTCACTACTTGACTGGGGATTGGGGACTGGGGACTGGGGATTGGGGACTGGTGACTGGTGACTGGGGACTGGGGACTGGTGACTGGTGACTGGGGACTGGGGACTGGTGACTGGGGACTGGGGACTGGGGACTGGGGATTGGGGACTGGTGACTGGGAATAATATTACCCATTACCCATTACCCATTACCCATTACCTGTTCCCTGATCTAAGGCACAATCAAAACAGGACAAGGTGAAAGATTGATCACCCTGGTTGTGACACTATCATTTGCGCCTTCATCAGTTAAACCCAGTCCGCGAAAACCCATAATAATTAAATCTGCTCCTATCTCGTCAGCAACATCACAGATAGTAAAAGCGGGTTTACCCTGTCTTTCTAATACTTCAGCCGTAATACCTTGCTGAGAAAATAAGGTTTGGGCATTTTCTAGGAGTTTAGCAACCACCTCTGGAGAACCCATGATATCGCCAGCATCTCCATTTGGGGAGGGTTCTTCCACTACTGACAGCAATACCAAACGACTGTTATATTTCTGCACGATGTTGGTAACTACGTCAGCAGCTTCTCGCGCTTCACGACTTTGGTCAATGGGAAATAGAACTGTTTTAAACATAAATTAATCTTCACACCCCTTACTCCGGTAAAATCT
The DNA here is from genome assembly GCF_014696235.1 of Sphaerospermopsis sp. FACHB-1194. NCBI lineage: Bacteria > Bacillati > Cyanobacteriota > Cyanophyceae > Nostocales > Aphanizomenonaceae > Sphaerospermopsis > Sphaerospermopsis sp. FACHB-1194. The sequence goes on from NZ_JACJPU010000003.1 coordinate 186,088, forward strand.
GGATGGTGATACTTTCCAAACAATAACAAAAAGATAATCAGGAGAATTTGGCTGTGTCGAAAAAAAGTTTAGCAAGTTTATCTGCTGCTGATATTTCTGGAAAACGTGCTTTGGTACGGGTTGATTTTAACGTGCCTGTTGATGATCAAGGCAACATTACCGATGATACTCGGATTCGGGCAGCGCTACCAACTATCCAAGATTTGACCCAAAAGGGTGCTAAGGTCATTTTAACAAGCCATTTCGGTCGTCCCAAGGGTGTAGATGAAAAATTGCGTTTAACTCCCGTCGCTAAACGTCTTTCTGAGTTGTTGGGACAAGAAGTGGTCAAAACTGATGACTGCATCGGTGATGATGTAGCTGCTAAGGTTGCAGCTTTGGAAAATGGCCAAGTGCTGTTATTAGAAAACGTCCGCTTTTACAAAGAAGAAGAAAAGAATGATCCTGAGTTTGCTCAAAAATTAGCAGCAAACGCTGATTTTTATGTAAATGATGCTTTTGGTACTGCACACCGCGCCCATGCTTCTACTGAGGGTGTAACTAAGTATTTAAGCCCTTCCGTAGCTGGTTATTTGGTGGAGAAGGAGTTGCAATATTTACAAAGTGCAATTGAAGTTCCTCAACGTCCTTTGGCTGCTATTATCGGTGGTTCTAAGGTTTCCAGCAAAATTGGTGTGATTGAAACTTTGTTAGAAAAGTGCGATAAGTTGATTATTGGTGGGGGAATGATTTTCACCTTCTATAAAGCACGTGGTTTAAGTGTTGGTAAGTCTTTGGTGGAAGAAGATAAGTTAGAGTTGGCGAAGTCTTTGGAAGCTAAGGCTAAAGAACGTGGTGTAGCTTTGCTATTACCCACCGATGTGGTGTTAGCAGATAACTTTGCTGCTGATGCTAACTCTCAAACCGTCACCATTGAAGCAATCCCTGATGGTTGGATGGGTTTGGATATTGGTCCTGATTCTGTGAAGGTTTTCCAAGAGGCTTTAGCGGATTGTAAGACTGTGATTTGGAATGGTCCAATGGGTGTGTTTGAGTTTGATAAATTTGCTGCGGGTACAGAAGCGATCGCTCATACTTTAGCAGAAATCGGCAAAACCGGCACTACTACTATTATCGGTGGTGGTGACTCTGTAGCGGCTGTGGAAAAGGTTGGTTTGGCTGATCAAATGAGCCACATTTCTACTGGTGGTGGTGCTAGTTTGGAGTTGTTGGAAGGTAAGGTTTTACCTGGTATTGCAGCTTTGGATGAAGCGTAATTAAATAGGGGTGAAGGATGAAGTTTTTAGGCTTTGTCCTTCATTACTATTAAATTTTAACAACTATATATTTACTGTCCAATCTTCCATTTTTAAATCAGGAACTTTGATAAAATCTTGGTAATTTTGGGTTACTAAAATTGCATCATTAAATAATGCTATAGCAGCTATTCTTAAATCTTGTGTACCTATATTGATTTTTTGCTGACGTAGTTTTTTAAAACATTCACAAGCTCCCTCATTAAAATCTAATAATTTCATCTGACAAAAATAACGTTGAGTTGTTAGTAAATTCTGGTAAGCTCTTGGTAACAATTCTGGTTTAGTAGCACAGTTATGAATAATTTTTAATCTACCTTTTAATTGTTCTTCCAGTGTAACAGTCGTAATAAATATATTGTCAATTCCCACAACTTTGGCGCGTTGAGCGATATTAGAATTGCCGTGTTGAGAAAGAGTCACAATATTAGTATCAAGAATATATCTGCTCACGCTGTTTGGTTCTCCTCTAAAGAAGCTTCATAAGCAGCCATTTCTGCATCTAATTCACGGCGATTTTTAGCCATTTCTTCTACAAATTCGTCAAAAAAAGGATCGTCTTTGAAAATACCATCAAATTGTACAAATGGATCGGAAGTTTTCAGAGCTTTTTGTGTAATTTCTAACTGGGGTTCGACATATTTTTCAAAATATTGATCAAATAATTCTTGAATTACTCTTTGGCTTTCAATGTCTTCTGTTTCTACTTCCTTATCTTTAGAAAAACTGATTTTATTAATTTTTTCATCAACAATTCTATTAATCAATGATTCTAAATCTTGTAAAGTCATGTCGGTAATAGACTGATTATTTGGCATTTTAACCAACCCTCATAAATAGTTTTTTGTGAAACCAGTAACTAAACTTTACTTTATTGTAGCATACATCCTTACAAAAATCTAAACTATCTAGTAGTAATCAATAATTTATGGAACATAATGTTACTGTTAGGTAATATTTTTACTAGATTCGATCAATAAGTAATTGTTCCCAAGCATTCTTTGATAAAATCAACAATTATCTGAAAATCCTTAAAATCTTCAGTCTGTCTTCTTTCTTCACACATATATTTACAAAATCTCATCTTTTGAAATTCTTGAATTTTGTTTTCTTCTCCATACTCTCCATATTTAGTTTTTGGTAAATAAAATTGTTCTGTAAATAAATGATCAGGAAATAGATTTTCAATTCCTTTTTTAACTTTTCTATTTTTTTGCTGAGGTATTTTCCTAATTTTCAATAGATCATGATCTTCATTAGATTTATTAGTATCACAATCATACAGAAGTAATACTTTCCGAGTTAAAAATTTAGGATTAGAAAGTAAAACATCTCTAGTATTTTTCAAGCCACCATCACCAGTATTGATACTTTTACCTTCACCTATAGAAGTTCCTACCCATTCAATATCTACTTTTCCTAAAATTTCTTTTTCTCCTAATAATTCTAAGGCAGTTGTAATATAAATTGGGTCAGTTTCACCTTCTGTTAAAACAAGAGGTTTATCACCTTTTTCTACAGTTGCTTTCACCTCATCTTTAACAGCATTTATTTTTTTACAGTAATCATAAAACATCCCGTGTCCATGAACGGACATCAAGTAGCTACAGTAATCTTCCCAAACTTGAACCGTCCAATGATTTAATGTTTCTCGAAGATGTTGGTAGGTAGGATTTTGTTCGCCATAACGATCACTTAAAAAAAACTCAGGATCAGTGACTTCTGTATGAGCAGGTATATTATGATGTGCCATTATTTTTAATAAAGCGATTCCCTCTCCTTCCCACATTGTCAGGTGTTGAATTACATAAGATAAATTAGCGGGATTGGAAGAATCTGCAATAACAATTATACAAAATCCTAAATCATTTTCTTCTAGCGAATAACCTTTTTCAAACGCATCAATAATACCTTGCGCTTGATTTTCTTCTAAAACATTATCAATCCACCAATCAGGAAGTCTTGGTTGCGTTAATCCATAACCACACATAATCCAAAAACTACCCACTACATTTTGAGGATATTCTTCAAGTAATGATTTTGCTCTCAAGCAGCTAGTAATACCAATGTTAGGTAAATGCACTGTCATTTTCAAAAGTCCTATTAATATGTTATTATAATATCACCCAAGGAGAAAAATATGGAAGTACAAACCCGCATACATACTTACACCCCTGAAGAATATTTAGAATTAGAGGAAAAAGCACTTTATAAAAGCGAATATCGCAATGGAGAAATTATACCCATGACTGGTGGAACTGGTAATCATAATAAAATTACATTAGCTATTGCTGCTATTTTATTATATACACTCCGGCGCAAAAAATATGAAGTTTTTATGGCAGATATGCGTTTATGGATACCACAATTTAAAGAATATACTTATCCTGATGTAATTGTAACTGATGGACAAGCTACTTATACAGGTAAAAATAATACTACAGTGACTAATCCTTTATTAATTGTTGAGGTTTTATCTAAGTCTACAAGAAACTATGATCAAGGTGAGAAATTTACTTTTTATCGTTCTATTCCCCAATTTAAAGAATATGTTTTATTGGAACAAAATCAATATCAAGTCATGCACTATAGCAAAACTAATGAGGGTGAATGGATTTTTAGAGAATATAAATCGGAAAATGATATTTTTAAGTTAAAACATCTTGATATTGAAATTAGTTTAATTGATATTTATCAAGATGTTAACTTTGAAGATCAAGAATAAATTATGCTATTGACACAAATTGCTATTCAAAAAAATCTTTTAATGGTGAGTCATGAAAATCGAAAGTATCCATTTAAAAAACTTTAAAGCTTTCAAAAATGTGGAAATTAAAAAAATTCCCAAGATGTGCGTTTTTGTCGGTGCAAATGGTACTGGTAAAACAACACTTTTTAATGTGTTCAGTTTTCTCAAAGATGCTTTAACCGATAATGTTCATGTTGCTCTCACGAAATTAGGAGGAGGTCGAGGATTTCAGGAAGTAAGAAGCCGCAATTCAACCGGACCAATAGAAATTGAATTAAAATTTCGTCTAGCTGATAAATCACCCTTAATTACTTATTCTTTGAAAATCAATGAAGAAGATGGTCGTCCTATCATAGAAAGAGAGATTCTTCAATACCGAAGAGGTAGTAAAGGTCAACCTTGGAGGTTTATTGATTTTTCTAAAGGTAAAGGACAAGCTGTTATTAATGAACCTGATCAGATTATAGATGAAAAAGAATTAAAACGAGAAGACCACGAGTTAAAATCTCCAGATATTCTGGCTTTAAAAGGTTTAGCACAATTTGAAAAATTCCCTGCAAGTAAAGCAATTGGTGATTTACTTGAAAATTGGCATATTTCTGATTTTCATATCCAACAAGCGCGACTAGAACGGGAATCTAGTTATGCAGAACATCTTTCCAAAGAGGGCGAAAACTTAGCAATGGTGACAGAATTTCTCTATAAAAGACATCCTGTTATTTTCCAAAAAATTCTGGAAAAGTTAAAACAAAGAGTTCCTGGTATTAGTCAAGTTGATGCAAAAATTACTGAGGAAGGAAGAGTATTATTAAGGTTTAAAGATGGTGATTTTCATGATCCTTTTTTAGCAAGATATGTTTCTGATGGAACTATCAAAATGTTTGCTTATTTGGTGCTTTTATATGATCCTAAACCTCATCCTTTGTTATGTGTAGAAGAACCAGAAAATCAACTTTACCCTAAGCTTTTATATGAACTTGCAGAAGAATTTCGAGAATATGCACGTAAGGGAGGTCAAGTTTTTGTCTCCACTCATTCCCCTGATTTTTTAAATGGTTGCGAACTAGAAGAGGTCTTTTGGCTACAAAAAGAAAGAGGTTATACAGTAGTTAAACGAGCGAGTGATGATGAACAAATTACAACTTACATGAATCAAGGTGATCAACTTGGTTATTTATGGAGACAGGGTTTTTTTGAGGGAGCAGACCCACTATGATAGAACTTGTTTTCTTGCTAGAAGAACCATCTGCAAAAGCAATGATTGAAGGTATTTTATCTAAGATAATATTAGAAACAGATATAGTTGTTCGCTATATTGTTTTTGAAGGTAAACAAGATATGGAAAAGCAGATAATACGAAAACTTCAAGGATATAACAATCCTCATGCAAAATTTATAATTTTGCGTGATCAAGATTCTGGAGATTGTCAAGTTATTAAAACAAATCTGCAACAAAAATGTAAAGATGCAAATAAATTTCAATTTATTGTGCGTATTGCTTGTCGTGAACTTGAAAGCTGGTATATTGCTGATTTAGAAGCGGTAGAAAAGGCTTATAATAAAACCAATCTTTCTGTTTTGCAAACTAAAAAGAAATTCAGAAATCCTGATAATCTTGAAAGTCCATCAAAAGAACTAAAATCACTTGTACCTGAATACCAAAAAATAAACGGTTCACGAATGATAGCACCTTATTTAAATCTGGAAAATACACGCTCTCTAAGTTTTTTTCACTTTATCAATGCCATTAAAAGCATTATTCAGTCTTAAATTTTAACTTAGAAAAAGGTTATTTAAGATTGCTATACACCATGTTTCTGTTTCAAATAAAGCATTATTAGTCTACTGAATATCGGGATGGGGAAATTATAGCGATGACCGGGGGAACTGATAATCATAATAAAATTACATTAGCGATCGCAAACCAACACTTTATAACCCCTTGTTATCATATAGGAATAATACAGAAACTTGAACGGACTATGAGGGGTTTAGAAAATGATTATCTCCCAAAATACACAGAAGCGGATCTTATAGAAAAATGGCAATAACAGGTCAAATCGTATTATTCAAATTTCCCCAAACAATATTACCAATTTGTGCTACATTGTAAATACTTAATTATATTAATTATAAATGTATCTAACACTACATAGCCATGAATCAGATATGTTGTCTCAACCCAGGGTGTCATAATCCCTCAGTTCCCGAACATACCCAATTCTGTCCTAACTGCAACGTTGATATAGTCACACTGAAAGATCGCTATCGTCCGATTAAATCATTAGGTAGTGGGGGATTTGGCAAAACCTATTTAGCACAAGACATTGACAAACTTAACACCCAGTGCGTAATTAAACAATTTGCACCGCAGATTACTGGTACAAACGCCTTCCAAAAAGCCAAGGAATTATTTTTACAAGAAGCACAGCAACTACAAAAACTCGGTGAACATTCCCAAATTCCCACTCTGTTAGCTTATTTTGAACAAGATAACCGTTTGTATTTAGTACAACAATTCATTGACGGTGCAAATTTATTACAAGAATTAAAAAACCAGGGAATATTCTCAGAATTAAAAATCCGCGCCTTATTACAAGATTTATTAACAACCTTGGAGGTAGTTCACGAGTATGGCGTAATTCATCGAGATATTAAACCAGAAAATATTATGCGTCGTCGTAGTGATGGCAAATTAATATTAATTGATTTTGGGGCATCAAAACAACTCCAGGGAACAGTTATAACAGGAACATTAGTTGGTACTTTTGGTTATGCTTCCCTAGAACAAATGCAGGATGGGAAAGTATATCCTGCTAGTGATTTATATAGTTTGGGTGCAAGTTGTTTTCACTTATTCACAGGAGTTCATCCTTGGCAACTGTGGCAAGAAGATGGCTATGGATGGGTGAAAAATTGGCGTAGTCATTTACAAAAACCTATAAACTCTGACTTGGGGAGAATTTTAGATAAATTATTACAAAAAGATTATCAACAGCGTTATCAATCTGCCCAAGAAGTCTTACAAGATTTAAATCGTCCTCAAATACCGCCTACAGTACCTTATCAGCATCCACAAGTATCACCATCGCAACCGTTAAAAATAAAATCTTCCCGACGTGGTTTTTTGCAAGTTGCGGGTTTATTTTTTGGTGGTGTTGCTGTGTCCGTGGTTGGACAAAATTTATTGAAAAATCATCCAGATAAACCAATTCCTAAAGCAGAAACATTAACTCCTCCAGTCAAAGAAGAAACAGTAACTCCCTCCCCAATTGAAAAAACAGCACAATTACAGCAAACCCTCACTGGTCATTCTGGCGGGGTTAGTTCAGTAGCATACAGCCCCGATGGCCAAACCCTGGCCAGTGGGACTGGGGACAAGACTATCAAACTGTGGAATCCGCTCACAGGAGAGCTACTCCACACCCTCTCTGGTGATTCTAACTGGGTTAGCTCCGTAGCATACAGCCCCGATGGTCAAACCCTGGCTAGTGGGAGTTGGGACAAGACTATCAAACTGTGGAATCCGCGCACAGGAGAGCTACTCGACACCCTCTCTGGTCATTCTTACTCGGTTTATTCCCTAACATACAGCCCTGATGGTCAAACCCTGGCTAGTGGGAGTGGGAGTGGGGACAAGACTATCAAACTGTGGAATCCACGCACAGGTCAGCTACTGCAAACCCTCACTGGTCATTCTAACTCGGTTGTTTCCCTAGCATACAGCCCCGATGGTCAAACCCTGGCTAGTGGGAGTCACGACAACACTATCAAACTGTGGAATCCGCGCACAGGAGAGCTACTCCAAACCCTCACTGGTCATTCTAACGGGGTTTATTCCCTAGCATACAACCCCGATGGTCAAATCCTGGCTAGTGGGAGTGATGATAAGACTATCAAACTGTGGAATCCGCTCACAGGTCAGCTACTGCAAACCCTCACTGGTCATTCTTGGACGGTTAGTTCCCTAGCATACAGCCCCGATGGTCAAACCCTGGCTAGTGGGAGTGGGGACAAGACTATCAAACTGTGGAATCCGCTCACAGGTCAGCTACTCCAAACCCTCACTGGTCATTCTAGCTCGGTTTTGTCCCTAGCATACAGCCCCGATGGTCAAACCCTGGCTAGTGGGAGTGGGGACAAGACTATCAAACTGTGGCGGTTACGGTTTATAGCGCTGACGCACTCCAAGTTGAGATAAAAGTGCTGATTTTCTCATTCAACTTTCTAATTCGAGCATAATTGTAGACTATAAAAATAGTCTCATGTCTCTTGATACAAGTAAATATTTCCATCCTCAAGGAATTGCAGAACTTTGTGCGATCGCTCATACTTAAATCCAATCTTTGATCAGTTGAATATTTTGTATTTTTGGATAAATAGCATTGTACAATTTTGCATCAGCAGTGATAAATTTACAGTTTTCTCTAATGCTTAAAGCTAGGTAAAGACTATCGTAGACAGTTCTTTGATAATTCAGTGCAAACTGATAGGCATCTTTTAATAATTCATCGGCACGGAATACTTTTAATTGTATTTGTTGAAATAAATCAATTATCATCTCAGCGTCCTGATTTGTTAAACCTTGAAATCGCTGTATTTTCCAAACAATATTACCAATTTCTGCATAAATTAAGTCTGGAGCAATCAAGGTAATTTGTTGTGATTGATAAGCATCAAGAATTTTATTTGCCTCTAATGAATAATCTTGAGCAATAAACCATTTAATGGCTACACTACTATCAATGACAACTTTATCTGTGTTCATCTGTCTCTATCTTCTCGCAATAATTCTGTCAAATCAGAAAATTCACCATATTTTTGCTTTAAGTTTTCTTGAAAAATATGTATGTTTTTAACAAGTTCAGACTGTTCTATTTTGTTATGTTTAGCGAGACTTATTTGATTAATTTTTTCATCAACAATTCTATTAATTAAGGATTCTAAATCCTGTAAAGTCATTCCGGTAATAGACTGGTTTAGCATTTTGATCTACCTCCAGTAGTAATCTCAGTTTCTTTTAAGCTATAGTTTAACTAAACTGAGCTTTATTATAGTATACATTCGTATTAGGAAAAATTCATAAAACTTTTGGTATGTCACCAATAACCGTTGAGATACTTCCAGATAACGCAGCAGTTCTGGATCTAGTGTTCCTAGAGGGGGAGCATCTGGATCACCCACACGAACTATATCTATTGCTGGGTTAAGACGGAAGACAGCAAACTTTAGCTTTGGTGACAAATTTTCATCGAGTAAGAAACGGATCTTCATACAAGATTAAGTCGTTCCTGTTCTCGTTGCGCTTTAATTGCTCTCAAACGCTGTATCATTGGAGAGGGATTAGCAGCAGCTTCTTGATAACGCTGTTCCCTCCACCTAGCCAACCGCAGCATATAAGCATCTATTTCCGCACGATTATGGAGATAGTATGTAATAGTAGCATGAATTTTTTCTAAATTCAGTGATGGCAAATCTTCCAAAATTTGTTCTGGTGTAAACCCTTGCAAGTAATAATCAATCACATCATCAATACCGATTCTATGTCCCTTAATACGGATATCGTCTGGATCTAAAAATTCAAAATAATCCTCTATTTGCATAATTTCACCTTTATACTTGAGATTAGTTTAGTGGACATTTGATTTTCAAAATCAAGAATATCAGTTTTATTCGTCATTTTCACCTATTTCTCCATCTAATTCACGGCGATTTTTAGCCATTTCTTCAACAAAATCATCAAAGAAAGGATCGTCTTTAAAAATACCATCAGATTGAACTAATGGATGAAAATCTTTTAAAATTTCTTCACCGACACTTATAGCAGCATCAGTTGTCAATGATGCGACAATATTTTTCTCCATGTTGTTTTTAGCAACATTAATCTGATTAATTTTTTGATCAACAATTCTATCAATCAATGATTCTAAATCTTGTAAAGTCATTTCGGTAATAGATTGATTGTTTAGCATTTTTTCAATCTCCATAAATAGTATTTGTGAAAAAAGCAACTAAACTTGGCTTTATTTTAGCATACATCCTTACAAAAGCCTAAACCCTCTAGAACACCGATTCATTAATCGTAAGGGCGAAGCATTCGGGTGATAACCTATCACTGAAACCATTGATATTCTGTCCGAATGCTTCGCCCCTACAAGGTAAAAACAGATTACCTAGCATTACTGAATCGACGTTCTAGTAGTATTCAAAAACTTATTAGATATCTCCGAAAATTAAATATGCGTAATTTGAAAACCTTGGTATGGAAAATTCATGAATTGTCCCTACATTTTTTTCGGAGAGGTCTAATATACTTATCCTGATGTCATAGTGGCTGATGGTACTATTTTAAATTTATTCCCTTTCTGCTGGATCTGGAAAGAACTACAAGACTGTAAAAATTTGATAAAACTACCATTAATCTGTAACTCTTTCATTTGCTTAGTAATAGGTTTACCATATTGTTGATGAAATTTAATTCCTAAAATCCCAATATCAACATAGTTGTTGTTTGCTGCTTTCGTTAACTCTGTAAGAATCATTTTTAGTGCTTTTTCTAAGTCAGCAGCAGAATTGATCTTAGTTGATGAAACAGATGATAACACAGATGCAGGGCTGGGAGAATTAAGTTTACTTACTTGCCATTTATTATCTTTGAGTTGAACTTGAAAATCACTACAAGATTGTAAAAACTTGGCAAATGTACCACCTATTTGTAACTCTTTCATTTGTTCAGTAATCGGTTTACCATATTTTTGCTTAAATTTACTGGCTAAAATACTAATATCAAAACTTTCATTTTTAGATTCTTTGCTTAACTCTGTCCAAATATTTTTTATAGCCTTTTCTAAATCTAATTTGGTGGTTAAATTATTAGCTAATGAGTTATTTTGAATCTGATAATTTTTATGATTGTTCGCTGGATTAACATCTTCTTTTTGGGAAAAATGTTGTTGTTCAAAAAGCGTGATGTATAATTCTCCTACATCATCAACTTGATGAATTACAAAATCTGCTGGATAGCTAATAAAAATATCTCTCGCTCGTTTACCTGGTAAATATTTAGCAATGACATTACTAATATTTACTTGATATCTCGTTTTATATAATTTAGAAATTTGAGAGAGTTTAATCCAATAATTAGCTGTTTGCTTTTGTTCTTCTTTAATTAAATGTTTAACTTGCAGAACAAATTGATCAATAGATGGTATTTCTGGTAAGGGTTTAATGCTATGGATAATAGTTTTACCTGTGGCATTATTGAAGATATTGATATTTTCCCCGTGCTGACTCACTTGATATACTGTTAACCCATGCTGCTGTAAATTGTTACATAAATTCGTCATTACCTTATCAGATGAACAAACAAACACTTCTTTAGCTTTGGGATAAAGTTCATGAATAGAAGAACCAAAAGCAATCATTTTTCCATCTGCATTATCCCTACCAGCAGGAACATGAATCAAATCATAGCCACGTTCATGTAATTCTACATCTAGTTTACCCCGATTACTCCAATTAGCAAAGGCAATTTTCACTTGAATTGGACATTGACAAATAGTTGCTAAAAATTTTTCTGTATTGATCTTAAGTTGTAAATTTTCCGCATCTAAAAGTAAAACCCCTATTCCTACTGGTACTAAAGCAGGAAACAATGTAGAATTTAAACAGCTATTTAAATCAGATATAACAGGATTGTGATTTCTAATTTCAGCAATTAATTCTGATATGATTGGTACATTTAAAGCTGCGGGAACTAGGAAAGCTTTTAAATATAGTTGTAGCTTATTTATTAGTTCTTCCCTACTGCGAGTTTGACTGAGTAATTCTGTAAATTTAGCACTCAAAGCAGATTGATTAGCTGTTTTTTGCCATTGGACTTTTCTGTACTTTTCCATTAATAATTCTGGCTGCTGTTGTTGAATAGTAATTATGGCTTGGCAGACCTGAGAGACTATTTGATTTAATAAAGCAGAATCAGAGGTAGTAAGCGATCGCTCATGATTTGACATAACTTATACAATATAGTAAAGCATCCTTGAGGAAAATGCGTAAATTATTCTTCAAAAATCTATCAAAAATCTATCAAAAATCTATCAAAAATCTAATTTATACCTAATGTATATTTAGGTTATACCTAATTTATACCTAATTTATATCTAATTTATATCAAGTTTACAGTTTTAGATGTGGGAACATCTCTCAGATAGTATAAAAGTGTGAGTCTACTTTTGGGGAAATTTCCGCACTTGATATTCTCTCGCTGCTGACACTTCATAGGAAAAGCCCAAAGATTGGTGAACTTTTTAAGCGATCGCATTTAGTTCGCTTTCCGGGCTGGCTTTCCACTGTTCCCGACTTTGCCTATGTACTAACAGTTTACACCTAAATTGATTGAACCATGACTCAAGCAAAAACCACGACAATTGAAGGTATCTATGAAGTTTGTATTGGCGTTTCAGAGCCGATTTTAGCAATTCAATATTGGCAACAATTTGGTTATCGTATTGGATCAGTGGGAGAATTAAACGCAGAAACAGCGTATCAATTATATGGGGTAAACTCCTCTTTAAAAGCAATTCGTCTTAATCACCAAGATGCAGATCATGGTTTAATCAGATTGATGACTTGGGAAAATCCCATAAATCAAGGTTTGGGTATCAGTTCCATGAAAATCAAGGGTAATCGCTGGACTACGGCTTTAACTGCTGATTTATTAGGGATTTTAAATCATGCGGAAAATGCCAGAGCCGCAGGTCATACAATTAGATATACTTACCCTTACTGGGAAGTCATTTATCAAAAAGAACACAAAAGCCGTCCCTTTGTTGATCCAGCAGTGGGAGTGAGAGAAATGCTACTGCTGCAACCCTTAACGCGACAGGTGTTATTTCAACGCTTTGGTTATGTCATGCCCTACTATGGCAAAATAAATCACAATGCACCTTTTAGCACCAGTCAGTTTACCCATTTGGGGTTAGTAGTTCAAGACGACAGCAAAGAAACCCTGCGGTTTTATGAAGAAGTTTTGGGTTTGTTGCGTGTGCGAGATGATATAGAAACCAGCTATGAATCTTCTTTTGCAGGACGAGATTTTTTTGACCTCCATCCAGGGGAAAAGTTTATAGTTACGGCTTTTGATGATCCCCGTTCTTCTCAAACCAACTTAATGGAAGCTCGCAGTGGTAGACTTTATATTGTACGCTTTCCAGAAAATATCCCCTTAGAATCAAGTTTTACATTTGCTCAACCAGGAAGTTTAGGAATGTGTCTTTACACTTATCGGGTGCAAGGAATACACGATTATTTTGATAAAATTCGGGCAAGTAATGTACAGAAATTTACTAATATTGTAAATAATGAATTTGGAGAAATGAGTTTTTCTTTTGTTGCCCCAGATGGTTATTTCTGGACTTTAGTAGCAAAAAGTTAGGTCAGGAGTCAGGAGTCAGGAGTCAGGAGTTATGTATTTTGGATTTTGGATTTTGAATTTTGAATTTTGGATTGTTTTTGTCAACTCCAATCTAAAATCTAAAATATAAAATCTAAAATTTTCTTCCCCAGTCACCAGTCACCAGTCACCAGTCCCCAATCACCAGTCCCCAGTCCCTACTATAATCATAAGGAGAAAATATACAGAATATGGTAGCCCACATCCAAGAAGTTGATGCCCAACAATGGGTGAAAACTCGTTCTTCCTTAGATGCTAATGAATCTACTTTTTTAGTTTGGACAGGTAAAATTTATAGTTTTGTCCCTGGGGAAAAGCGACAACTTTTATTTAAAATTATCGGTATGAGTGTAAGTCGGTGTATTCCCACTGCGGAAGGTCGTTGGGATTTTACTTCTAGGGAACTGACTTATTACCTCAACCCAGAAACAGATGAAATTTTACGAAAATGGGAAAATCCCTGGACTGGGGAAACTGTGACGGTGATGCACGTAGCTAATAATCCCGTACAAGGTAAGTTTAAAGGTAAACTGCCTGTACAGGTGGAAGGTGAAAATACTACCTTTGTCTTTGATCTGTTTCCCCATTATCCCAACCCTTTGGCAAAAGATCCCCAGTTTGCTTCCTACAGTCCATCTCCAACTTATCAAGCGGCTGAGTTATTTAAAATTACTGTCAAGAGTGCAGATTTGCTCAACTCAGAACTTAATTCCGTTACAGAATTAAAATTAAGTTGGGATAGAATTGGTCAATGGTTGCCTTGGATGAAGATGGGTGAACAACCAGGACAACTTATATATAGTGCTATTGGTGGTAAGGTGGGCGGTTTTACAGAGTTACCCCCACTGTTACAAGCGGAAATTAATAACCGTTTGCCTTTGTATAAGCAAGCGCCGAATGCTTTTATGGAAGGGGAAGATATGACTTCTTGGTTATATTTTCAGAAGCATTTTTCTGATTATTTGGCTGGGGAAGTTTTTCCTTTACCAGCAGCGGAGGAAGGTTAGTTTGTAGCCCGAAATGCGCGGATGGGTGGGTGTAAATTTTGAGGTGTTGAAAAAAATGCCTGGATCTCTCTCTCTGCAAGGATTGGGAGTTATTTGTGTAGAACAACCACCCGCGCACCTTACCCTGTCTTGGTTTCAACGTTTTTCCCTCTTGACGCAATTCCTGAAATGGACTATCATTAGAACATCCGCGCAACCGAATCTTGAAAATTACATATATCTAGGCTTCCAGGATGCCGCTGTTGCAACATTAAATAATCCCTATTAGGGATTGAAACAAATCTATTGTGGCGCTATCTGCTGAATAGATGTGTTGCAACATTAAATAATCCCTATTAGGGATTGAAACGGTAGATTTAGCTCAGTAGATAGCTGATCTCTCGTTGCAACATTAAATAATCCCTATTAGGGATTGAAACAGCTAAATTAATCTTATCTGCCAGCCCTTGCCAGGTTGCAACATTAAATAATCCCTATTAGGGATTGAAACGTAACAGGTTGGGACTGGGGTTGAGGTAAAGGCTCGGACCGTGTGGTTGCAACATTAAATAATCCCTATTAGGGATTGAAACATCATGTGACCCGCATCCTTCAGTGATGCTTTTAGTTGCAACATTAAATAATCCCTATTAGGGATTGAAACCACATATCCTTAGCAGGTCATCACGTAGGGATATGTTGCAACATTAAATAATCCCTATTAGGGATTGAAACATTGATGGAATATATCAATACTGTGCCGCTTAGAAGTTGCAACATTAAATAATCCCTATTAGGGATTGAAACAATCCTCCCAACTGGAACGGTTGGGACGACGGGAGTTGCAACATTAAATAATCCCTATTAGGGATTGAAACATTTATCCCCTTAATATAAGGATCTGAAGGCTTGACCGGATGTTGCAACATTAAATAATCCCTATTAGGGATTGAAACTTTCAGCTAGTGCTGATAAATTTACTTTACCATAAAGTTGCAACATTAAATAATCCCTATTAGGGATTGAAACCCAAGTCGGGTCTGGAACTGCAAAGTTAAAGTTGTTGCAACATTAAATAATCCCTATTAGGGATTGAAACGATCAATAGCAACCAAACCGGATAATAGGATTAAGTTGCAACATTAAATAATCCCTATTAGGGATTGAAACCCTTGTATTGCGATCGCCCCAAACTAACCCCTTAAGTTGTTGCAACATTAAATAATCCCTATTAGGGATTGAAACCTGCTTTCCTTAGCAGCCCAAATTCTTAAATATTGTTTAGGTTGCAACATTAAATAATCCCTATTAGGGATTGAAACGCCTGTCTTCCCATTCTTTTTAATATTAAGAGAACGTTGCAACATTAAATAATCCCTATTAGGGATTGAAACAATTGAACCCGCTAATAAGTTTGGTGATATTGTTAGCGTTGCAACATTAAATAATCCCTATTAGGGATTGAAACTATATCCTTCACAAAGCAATCAGAATCATAGTTTGTTGCAACATTAAATAATCCCTATTAGGGATTGAAACTTCTACCAGTGAGAACCATTAACGCAATAGCCACTTCTTGGGTTGCAACATTAAATAATCCCTATTAGGGATTGAAACGATTCATCAGGAACAAAATCAAAAACACTCAAAAGTTGCAACATTAAATAATCCCTATTAGGGATTGAAACTAAAGCTTCGCAGACTTGCCATTCTGTTTCTGTCACAGCGTGACCAGGTTGCAACATTAAATAATCCCTATTAGGGATTGAAACACTGAAACTAGCTTGAACTGAGTCGTAAAACTGTTTAGTTGCAACATTAAATAATCCCTATTAGGGATTGAAACCCCTTCATGAGCAATTATATCTGCTGTTGCTAGGGTTGCAACATTAAATAATCCCTATTAGGGATTGAAACCATTTATCCCCTGACTAGCGCAGAAATCGGCAAGTTGCAACATTAAATAATCCCTATTAGGGATTGAAACTGGAGATAGTACCCAAAATCAATCTATAAAATTGCAAAGTTGCAACATGAAATAATTGTGATGAAGATACAATCAAGCAACTCCATAGTCTGTATATTCCCGCATTTCAGGAGCTTGAAAACCTAAAATAATATCTTCCTTTGCAACTCCTCGCGCTACAAGTTCTTCAGCCACCATCATTTCCGTCATATTTTGCTCAATCCAGATTTTTCCCTCTTTAATATCCAAATGTAAAACACAACCATAGACACGCCGATGGCCATCCCATCCAACATTCATGACTTGGTAATGATCTTGTTTAGTATCAAAAACAGTGTAACAATCAATCTTACCATTGGCTATTGGGATGGCAGCATAAGCAGTCAACAACGACTGAATGATATTGCGATAAGATGCTATGGTATCCATTGTAAAATTACCTCTTCAATTGGGTCATAAATAATTTGTTTAATCTGATATCTCTCTATTGAAATTTGGGCAAATTCCCGCTTAAAAAAAGATTCATAAACACCTATTGGTACTGCCAAATAGAGAATACGAGTTGGATCACTGATTTCTAAAGCAAGTCGATAATTCAAAAATTGCCCTAATGCGGCATGATAATCGGTTAGTGGCGAATCACTCAGGAAAGTTTTAATCTCAACTGCAATTTTTTCTTTGCCCCGCTCTGCGGCCAAAAGTTGCTCTGCACCTAAATCAATTTCAAACTTGGTTCCGCCAACTTCCAGTCGTAGGGGATCATCAGTTATCTTCCACTCCTCCTTTTCTAAAGCTCTTCTCACCACAGTATGAAACTTATCTTTAGCTGCCATTGTTGTCTTTCTAATGTTGATCCCAGAATCTCTACCCTTTTAGGGTGGGCAGTATTTCAATTACAATCTTAGAACAAATTATTGCAACATTAAATAATCCTTATTAGGGATTGAAACTTGCAAAAGTGGATTGCTCAATTGCTGAATTTTGGGTTAAAATTTTATATCGGTGGATAGGTTGGTTAGGACATTAACTAATTGATCATAAAACTGACACTAAAAGAAGGTTTTACCCCAATAATAAAAATAAAGTTGTGTGCGATCGCCCTCCTATCATCCAAGAGAATGCGATCGCCCAATTTATCCCCATCACCAACAATAAAACCAAAGTTTCACAACTTCCGCATACCATGACTAACGGGATCAAAACCCTTAGAAAAGCGCGTGCTGTCATCATAACAAGCGCCCTTCAAATTCGCACCATATAACTTAGTATAGTGCAGCCTCGCACCCCGAAGATTAGCTTCAGAGAGATTAACGCCACACAAATTAGCCCTAGTCAAATTAGCATCAGCTAAATTTGCCCTACTCAAATTTGCACCCCAAAGTTTAGCTTTAGCGAGATTAGCATCACTTAAATCTGCTCCCCACAAATTGATTCCCGGTAAATAAGCATCAATCAACTTGATTCCAACCAAGTGAGCAGATAGAAAATATCTCTCTCCAGCGGCATAGCGCCGTTTAATATCCTCCGCATCCATCTATATTTCACTGCCTTTAGCAACGACACAGTGATTTCTGTTCCTACCTATCATTTAACCACAAAAACCGCTAATCCGCTATTGATAGAGAGAGGAAAACTCTAACTTTTCTCCCCTTGCACCCTGCCCTGTATTTTCCCATCTTTTCCAGTACCATTACAAACGAACAAATTGATACCAGAAAAATCACCATTTTTTTTATACACGAAAAAGCGCCTGAGTCCTTTTTGCTTACTCAGGCACCCCCCGTATAACTTTATACCATTTCATCGTATGCAACCGATTAAATCTTCTACACTGCTATTAGGGAAAGCACTGTTAAGATAACCTGTAACAAACATGAGTGAAGTGGTATCACTCCTTGCATCAGATAAGAATATCTCTTTTGACACCAAATAGCCAGTGTAGAGAGTGACAGTTTATGAACTGACACTGGTGGAAAACATAACCCGCGTAGGCAGGTTTTGCCTGTGTAGCTTCATTTAACCACAACCTCCTCCTCCTGGAGTTTCGATCACAAAAATATCCCCTGGTTGCATCTCTACAGTAGCGGTACTACCTAAAATTTCCTCAGTGCCATTTTGTCTTTGTACCCAGTTGCGTCCTATTTTTCCCGCTTCAGCACCATTTAAACCGAAGGGAGGAACCAGACGATGGCCAGAGAGAATATTAGCAGTCATCGGTTCTAAAAATTTAATACGACGGATCACCCCATCACCCCCGCAATATTTTCCTTTCCCTCCACTATGGGAACGCAAACCAAAACTTTCCACTTGCACAGGATAACGAGTTTCTAAAACTTCAGGATCAGTTAAGCGGGAGTTAGTCATGTGAGTATGAACCCCATCAGTACCATCAAAATTTATTCCTGCACCAGAACCACCGCAAATAGTTTCATAATATTGATATTTTTGATTACCAAAAGTAAAATTATTCATTGTTCCTTGGGAAGCTGCCATCACACCCAAAGCACCATATAAAGCATCAACAATTGTTTGGGAAGTTTCTACATTTCCTGCTACTACTGCTGCGGGATAAGTTGGGTTTAACATACAACCTTGAGGGATAATAATTTCTAAAGGTTTGAGACAACCAGCATTCAGGGGAATATTATCATCAACCAAAGTTCTAAAGACATATAAAACCGCCGCTTGAGTTACAGCTTTGGGGGCATTGAAATTACTATTTAATTGTGCAGATGTTCCAGTAAAATCAATCTTGGCACTGCGGGTTTCTCTGTTGATTTTTACATTAACTTCAATTTTTGCACCGCTATCCATTTCATAAATAAATGACCCATCTTTTAAAACATCAATTGCTCTTCTCACAGATTCTTCTGCATTATCTTGAACAAACTGCATATAAAGTTTAACAGTTTCTAGTCCATATTGCTCAACCATTTTTAGCAGTTCTTGTACTCCCCTTTCATTAGCAGCAATTTGAGCTTTAAAATCTGCTATATTTTGGTCAGGATTACGACTAGGATAGGGATGATTTAACAAATAATTTCTGATTGCTGTTTCTTGAAATTCTCCCTCTTGCACTAAGAGAAAATTATCAAAAATAATTCCTTCTTCTAAAATTGTGGTACTATGAGGAGGCATAGAACCGGGAGTAATACCACCAATATCCGCTTGATGTCCACGTGAAGCAACATAAAATATAGGACTGAGAATATTGTTTTTATTTCCTATGTTAGTTCCTAAAAATACAGGAGTAATAGCTGTGACATCAGGTAAATGTGTTCCACCGTTATAAGGGTTATTGGATAAATAAACATTTCCTGGTTTGATTGTGTCCCCAACATCATTAATTAAACTGCGGACACTTTCACTCATTGAGCCTAAGTGTACAGGAATATGAGGAGCATTAGCAACTAATAAACCAGAACTATCAAAAATCGCACAGGAAAAATCTAGCCGTTCTTTAATATTAACTGATGCTGCTGTGTTTTGCAGCACAATTCCCATTTGTTCGGCGATAAATTGATAGAGATTTTTGAATATTTCTAAACGAACTGGATCAGGTTGAGTTGTGTTGTACATGATAATTTCTTCCTAATTAATTTTTGACATCTTTTTAGATACAGTCGTAGGGGCAAACCGCCGTGGTTACCCGTACTCCCAGGAGTGAGTTTGAGGCGATCGCCTGTACCCACAAGTATTGGGTTTTATCACGGGTCTGAAATCGCTATCCTAATCGCTATACTATCTGTGGGAATAATATTTTTTATTGATTGCCATCATTATGTCTTTAGTTAAAACTGCTCTAATTGGTTTAAAAGCTGACTCATTCCGTCATCCTCTAGACTTGGAAGCTACAAAAACTCTCAAGCAAATTCCTGGTATAGATATGATGGTCAGAAATTGGCTAGGTCCAATGGCAGAACAGGTTTTTTATGTAGAAAATATTGCTGCTAGTGTCTTGGTGGGTGAAAAACAATTACCGTATTTACACAATTTATTATTAGACGCTTGCAATATTTTAGATATTGAACCACCTCAACTATACGTGCGTCAACATCCCGCTCCTAATGCTTATACTTTTGCCATGCGGGGTAAACAGCCATTTGTGGTGTTGCATACTTCTTTAATTGATATGCTCACACCAGAAGAAATACAAGCGGTTATTGCCCATGAGTTAGGACATCTCAAATGCGATCATAGTGTTTATTTAACACCTGTGAACTTACTCATTTTAGCAGCTGCAATTTTACCTAATGTGGGTGCGGTTTTAGCTCAAACATTACAAGCACAGTTATTAGAATGGGTACGTTGTGCAGAGTTTACTTGCGATCGCGCTGCTTTGTTAGCTACCCAAAACCCCAAAGTTGTCATGTCTGTGTTAATGAAGTTAGCTGGTGGTTCTCCCACCTTAGCACCTCAATTAAATCTTGATGCTTTTGTTGCCCAAGCCCATGCTTATGATGACATCAGTAACACGGAACTGGGTGTAATGGTGAAAGAAGCCCGCACTGCCCAGTTAAGCCACCCAGTACCCGTATTGCGAGCCAGGGAAATTGATCGATGGGCAAGTAGTACGGAATACCATATACTTATGCAAAATCACGGTTTTAAAGGAGAAACTGAAACCGCACCCAAGGGAGGATGGAGAAATTGGTAAATATTGGGGACTGGGGACTGGGGACTGGGGACTGGGGACTGGGGACTGGGGACTGGGGACTGGGGACTGGGGACTGGTGACTGGGGACTGGGGACTGGGGACAGTTAAGAGTTTTTAGCAATTACCAATTACCAGCCCTAACTAAATAACTAACAACATAATTGATCATGATTTTAGATTTCATTAGAATTTCGCCAAAAACAAAGCAAAAACCAGCCGCCCTCATCGTCACGTTACACGGGTGGGGTGCAAATGCCCAAGATGTAGAATCTTTATCCTCTTATTTCAATTTACCTGATTGTGAATTTTTGTTTCCCAATGCCCCTTATCCCTATCCCTATTCCCCAGTTGGTAGGGCGTGGTATGACTTGCAGGAGGAAACTATGTATCAGGGATTAGAAGCAAGTCGTCAATTACTGATAGATTGGTTGCAGTCTTTAGAAAGCATGACAGGAGTGCCTTTGTCTCGCACCGTTTTGAGTGGGTTTTCTCAAGGTGGTGCCATGACGTTGGATGTAGGTTTAACTTTACCCTTGGCTGGTTTAGTTGTCATGAGTGGGTATCCACATCCTCAACTTGCTAACTTACAAAAAGGCAATTTTCCACCCACATTAATTATGCACGGCACACAGGATCAAGTTGTACCATTGTCAGCTGCTACCAAAGCTAAGGCAGTGGCAGAAGCATTAGGAGTGGTAGTCGAATATCATGAATTTGTGATGGGACATGAAATTAATTTAGAAATGCTGCAGGTATTGCGAAAATTTGTGATCAAGACAATTGCGGATGGTTAAGTTATCAATTTTTTACAATTGAGGAGAAAAATCAGCTAAATATTTACAAATTTCATGCCCACTAATTAGTAATATAGATTGGGTGGGATATTTTAGCTCATTTAGCTCAACTCCACCTACGGCTGAATGCGAGTGCTGCAAAAGGGAGGGGCAAGCATTATGACAACTCTAAGCGTTTCCAGAAAAGAAATTGCTGCTATGACAGCAACAGATGTAAAAGATTTGGCTACTCGTCTGGAATTGGATAATTATAGCAATGCTTTTGAGGGTTTAAATGATTGGCATTTACTGCGAGCGATCGCCTTTCAGCGTCCAGAATTAGTTGAGCCTTATATCTACCTATTAGATTTAGAACCCTACGACGAAGCATAGAGATTTTATCTAACAATTCAGAATTCTGTAAGGGTTTGGCCTTACTAAACCCTTATATAAATCATTTTATGCAAATAATCACTACATGATTCAAACAGATCCATACAAATAGATGCAATAATAATACAGGCTTATGCCAAGCGAGCCATGATATCAGTCAACACCTAAATGATTTGTGTAGATGAATTATTTGGTATCATTAGAGAATGATATACAGTTTTTTGTATCTAATTAATTAGGAACGGTTGTCATAATGATCACAAATAATCAACAGATGGAATTACTAGATCAAGAAAATGAATTAGATGACGATTCTAATTTTGAACAAGATGATGGTGATGAAAATTTAGAACCATTTGATCCTACTAAAATTAGGGTTAAAACTAAACCAATGACAATGGATGTACTACTAAGAAGAATCAAGCATGATGAAATTGATTTAGATACTGAATTTTACCGACAATCTGATATTTGGACACCTAAAGCCAAAAGTCGTTTAATTGAATCTCTGTTAATTCGGATTCCTATTCCCATATTTTATATAGATGCTACTAATGATGATAAGTGGTTAGTAATAGATGGTTTACAAAGAATTAATACATTTAAAAAATTTATTATTGATCAAGAACTTACATTAACTGAATTACAATTTCTTAAAGATTTAGAAAACAAGAAATATAATGATTTACCTCGTGCTTATCAAAGAAGAATAGAAGAAACAGAATTAACAGTATGTTTAATTGAACCTGGAACTCCTGATGAAGTAAAATATAATATTTTTCAAAGAATTAATACTGGTGGATTACCTCTTAATGGCCAGGAATTGCGCCAAGCAATGAATCCAGGTAAACCGATACAAATTCTGAAGAAATTAGCTAATTTACCAGAATTTAAAAGAGTAATAAATTTAACTAAAAAGAAAAATGAACGCCTCGAAGATCATGAACTTATACTATATTTTATTGCTTTTACTTTAACAAACTATCAAGATTATCCCGAAAATAAAGGTCACACTTATTTTTTAAATGAAGCAATGAAAAAATTAAATACAATAGAAGATAATTTAATCCAAGAAATAGAGAATAAGTTGATTATAGCTATGAAAGCAGCTTATAATATTTTTGGAAATAGGGCTTTTCGTAAATCTCAAAAGTCCCCAGTTAATAAATCTCTGTTTGAATTGTGGTCAGTTACTTTAAGCAAGTTAACTGCTCAAGAAATTGAAAAGTTAATCAATCATAAAGAAACTCTGAATGATAAATTTAAACAAAAAATGGAAAATGATCCTGATTTTTTGAAATCTATATCTCAAGCATCTAGTAAAGTTAAATATCGTTTTGAAAAAATTAATCAAATAGTTCAAGAGGTTTTATCATGCTAAGTTCTTTAACTTTAAAAAATTTTAAACCATTTGAAAATCAGTCTTTTTCTTTAAAGCCATTAACTCTACTGGCGGGTTTAAATAGCACTGGTAAATCGTCTGTATTGCAATCTCTATTACTGTTACGTCAATCCTATCAACAAGATTTATTAGATGATATAGGTCTGGCATTAAACGGTGATTTAGTATCTATAGGTACAGGAAAAGATGTACTTTTTAAACGAGCTAAAGAAGATTCAATCACATTTGAAGTTGGTATAAATAATAATATTCAAGGTACTTGGATTTTTGATTGTGATCGTCAATCAGATATAATGCAAATATCTCCATTGTCAGTTGCAGATGCAGCAATTTATAATTCAGGACTTTTTAATGATAACTTTCATTACTTAAAAGCAGAAAGAATCGCACCTAGAAATTATTTCCAAATGTCTGATTTTAAAGTTAGACAACATCAACAGATTGGAAGTCAAGGAGAATTTACTCCCCATTTCCTATCCATAAATGAATATAAAAAAATTCCCCATAGTCAACTATCGCATCCATTAGCACAGTCTGATATTTTAAAAAGTCAAGTTGAAGCCTGGTTAGGAGAAATTAGTCCTGGAACAAGAATTGATATAGAGCTACATTCAGCAATGGATTTAGTAAATTTACAATATTCCTATGAAGATAATAATTCCTATCGTTCAACTAATGTAGGGTTTGGAATTACCTATACTTTACCAATTATTGTCGCTATATTATCTGCTGCCTCAGATACATTGATTTTATTAGAAAATCCAGAAGCTCATCTTCATCCTAGAGGACAATCTAAGATGGGAGAATTAATTGCCTTAGCAGCAAGTTGTAGTATTCAAATAATATTAGAAACTCATAGCGATCATGTTCTCAATGGTATTCGTAAAGCAGTAAGACATAATAAACTTGAGGCTGATAAAGTGCAAATTAACTACTTTGAAAGATATTTAAAAAAAGGACAACCAACAACAGAAATTATTACTCCTCGAATTTATCCAGATGGAGGGATTGATAAATGGCCTGATGGTTTTTTCGATCAAGCTGAAAAAGATTTAATGGATTTACTATAAATGAGGTCTAATATAAATGCACTTTTTGATTAATGAGCTTTCTTTTATTGGACAAGCATCTAATAATTATGAAGCTGATGAATTAATGAAACATATTTTTCAAATTATTACAGAAATAAGTGTTATTCAAAATGGTGATCCGATTCAAACTCATAGTAGTTTTTCTTCTCAACAACTATCCTCTGAGTTAACTGTTAGTCAATGGATTTTTCAGAATAAAAATTCAAAAAATTCTGAACAACAAAAAATCGCTATGATTCTACTGAGACTTTTAAGTAAGGGACCCTTTATAGATGTACAGGATTTTTTCAATGATTGTAAATGTCACTATCAAAAACAAGATGTTTCTTCAAGTTCATTAGCTGGTGCTGTTAAACTTCCAGGAATATTAATTAGTTTACAAAATAACCCTGATTTTATTACAGAAAACATTGAAGTTAAATTTCAAGAAGGTACAAATGATTTAGAAAATAGAACTGTCAAGAATTTAACTCAAATTACCCAAGCTATCAAAATATGTCCTCGTTATAAACTTCATTCTAAACATGATCCTTCAGGATATTGGAAAAATGCTACACCTATGAATTTAAAAGATCAAGAAGCTCAAAAAGTGTTAAATAGTTCTGTATGTAATAGTAATGAAAATAGTGAAAAACGTTATGGATTTCATAAAGAAACAGATCAATTTTATGTGTTTCATTCAGACAATACCTTTGATGAACAAGGTTATCCAACCTATCATGGATTTCCAATTCCTGAAGATCAAGTCCCTAAAGAAGTATTAAATAAAATAAAGAGATAATGCCATCATTTATAAATCCCAAATCCAAAAAAGTTATTGTTGCTATATGCGGCGGTATTGCAGCTTATAAAGTTTGTGAATTGGTTTCTAGTTTGTTTAAATCTGGGGTAGAAGTGCGAGTAATTCTCACAAATTCCGCTCAAGAATTTATCAAACCTTTGACTTTTGCAACTTTATCCCGTCATCAAGCTTATACTGATGAGCATTTTTGGCAACCTGTTTATTCTCGACCCCTACATATCGAATTGGGAGAATGGGCGGATTTAATTGTGATTGCGCCTTTAACTGCTAATACTTTAGCTAAGTTAGCTTATGGGATGGCAGATAATTTATTAACAAATACTGTCTTGGCTTCTACTTGTCCCGTTTTATTAGCACCCGCTATGAATACGGATATGTGGGAACAGGTAGCAGTACAAAGAAATTGGCAGCAACTATTGACAGATAAAAGATTTTATGGTATGCAAACTGGTTCTGGGTTGTTAGCGTGCGATCGCATCGGTGCAGGAAGAATGGCCGAACCAGAAGAAATATTTGTTTATATTCAATCTTTATTGCATACCCAAGGAAAAAGAGATTTAAGCGGGAAGCGTGTTTTAATCAGTGCTGGGGGAACGAGAGAATATTTAGATCCGGTGCGGTTTATAGGCAATCCTTCCACGGGTAAAATGGGATTAGCATTAGCACAGGCAGCATTGCATAGAGGTGCAAAGGTAACATTAGTACATTGTCCAAGGAGTTGGGATGCACCTTTAGGAGTTAAAGCAATTTCCGTAGTGAGTGCGGATCAAATGCAGCAAGTAATGTTAGAACAGTTAGGAAATGCAGATATAATAGTCATGTCTGCGGCGGTTGCGGATGTGAAACCGAGAGATTATAGTTTAGAGAAATTACCTAAGCGATCGCTTCCCGAAAATTTACCCCTTACACCAGTACCCGATATAGTTGCTGAATTAGGGAAAATTAAACAACCCCAGCAATTATTAATCGGTTTTGCAGCACAAACCGGGGATATTATCACACCTGCGAAAGAGAAATTACAGAGAAAGAAATTAGATGCAATTGTAGCCAACCCTATTGATAAAATTGGCAGTGGTTTTGGGAGTGATCATAATCAAGCGGTATTTTTAGATAAAGAAGGAAGAGAAATAGAAATTCCCTCTTGTTCTAAGTTAGAAATGGCGCATTATTTGTTTGACTTTATTGTTTACAGCAGGAGGCAGTAGGGGCAAACCCCCTGTGGTTGCCCTCTTGAGGCAGGAGGCAGGAGGCAGGAGGCAGGAGTCAGTAGGCAGGAGGCAGAAGTTAGGAGGCAGGAGGCAGTAGGCAGGAGGCAGAAGTTAGGAGGCAGGAGGCAGGAGACAGGAAGCAGGAGGCAGAAGTTAGGAGGCAGGAGGCAGTAGGCAGGAGGCAGGAGGCAGAAGTTAGGAGGCAGGAGGCAGTAGGCAGGAGGCAGGAGGCAGGAAGCAGGGGGAAGTTAATAACCCAATGCCCAATAACCAATACCCAAAGACAAGAAAATTTTTTTGATCAACCCAACACAATTCCAAAACGGCATACTATAATAGAAATATAAAGCGCATGGGGCTTTAACGGTTTCGACAGGTTGGCGAAAGCTGCTCTGTGATTCAGGTCGAGAGTGAGTCTCCTCTCGCAAATCAAAGGCTCAAACAAAAAGTAAATGCGAACAATATCGTAAGCTTTGCTCGTAAGGAAGCCCTAGTTGCTGCCTAATAGCCTCTTATAGGTCCGAGCGTCTCTGGTTTGACTCCGTTAAGGACTAGAGACCTAACCCCAACGGATGCTCCAGTAAGCGTTCTCTGGTTGGCTTGCTGGCTAAGACTAAATCAGAGCATCCTACGTTCGGGACAATGAACGATTCCCGCCTTGAGGGTCAGAAAGGCTAAACCTGTGAATGAGCGGGGGGTAAATACCCAATTTGGACATGGGTTCAATTCCCATAAGCTCCACTTAAAATAATTAACAAGTCCACTTACATATCAAAATGTAAGTGGATTTTGTTTTTGAGGTTTAAGTAAGTGGGTGTTAAAAATTTTTTCTGTTTCTTGTAGGGGCGAAGCATTCGGGTGATAACCTATCGCTGAAACCAGTTCATATTCTGTCCGAATGCTTCGCCCTTACGATTAATGAATCGGTGTTCTAGTTAGGGGTTGCTGAGAAAGTCTTTCCGTGAGGGCATAGGAGTCAGGAGTCAGGAGTCAGGAGTCAGGAGGAGATTTGAAAATTTCTTTGCCATCTCTTGAAATCCCCAAAAATGCACACTTTTTCCGGTATACCCTTCAAAACCCTTGCACTAATTTCTGTGTTTATCAGCCTCTAACCTTTGATACATCAAGGTTTTAGGTTTATTCAGCAAACCCTAAGTAAGTGGGTGTTAAAAATTTTTTCTGTTTCTTGTAGGGGCGAAGCATTCGGGTGATAACCTATCGCTGAAACCAGTTCATATTCTGTCCGAATGCTTCGCCCTTACGATTTAATGAATCGGTGTTCTAGTTACTGTTTTCCTAAAATAAACTAACAGATACTCACAAAATTTTCCCTTAATATTGTAGGGGTTTAGCATTGCTAAACCCCTACATAATTCTGTTGATATTATGTTGATGGCTATAACTATAGTAGATTTTCGTGTCAAAAAATATGCTGAAAAATAGCATTGTTTGATACCACTTTAATTTTACAAAATATATTCTTAATTACAGCTTTAAAAAGATTTTAGGAAGAAAATGGTGGGGAGAAAAGAATATTATTTAGAATCGGATACAAATCATGGTAGCAATATCAGAGAAAGTTGAACCAAGGTTAACTATACAAACTGTAGAAATTGCTCCTAATACAACAGCGATACGCTCTCTTGATTGGGATCGGGATCGCTTTGATATTGAATTTGGATTGCAAAACGGTACAACCTATAATTCTTATTTAATTAGGGGTGAACAAACAGTTTTAATTGATACTTCTCATCAGAAGTTTCGTCAATTATATTTAGACACTCTCAAAGGTTTAGTTAATCCGAAAACAATTGATTATATAATTGTCAGTCATACAGAACCAGATCATAGTGGTTTGGTAGAAGATGTATTACAATTAGCACCAAGAGCAACTGTTTTAGCTTCTAAAGTAGCATTGCAATTTTTAGAAGGTTTGGTACATGATCCTTTTTCCAAAAGAATTGTTAAAAGTGGCGATCGCATAAATATTGGTCAAGGACATGAAATAGAATTTGTCAGTGCGCCAAATTTACACTGGCCTGATACAATTTTCAGTTTTGATCGCAAAACCCAAATTCTTTATACTTGTGATGCGTTTGGGATGCACTTTTGTGATCATCGCACCTTTGACGAAGATTTAGAAGCAATTGAAGCTGATTTTCGGTTTTATTATGATTGCTTAATGGGTCCCAATGCTCGTTCTTTATTGAATGCAATGAAGAGAATGGGTGAACTAGGTAACATTCAAATTATTGCCAATGGACACGGACCATTATTATATCATCACCTCGATGTTTTAACCGAATATTATCAAAATTGGAGTCAAAGACAAGCGAAAACAGAAACTACTGTTGGTTTGTTTTATGTTTCCGGTTATGGTTATAGTGAGCAATTAGCTCATGCAATTGGTGATGGTTTGCAAAAAGCTGGTGTGGGTTCAGAAGTAGTTGATTTACACACAGCAGATTTTCAAGAAATTCAAGAATTAGCAGGTAGAGCATCAGGTTTAATTATTGGAATGCCACCTACTTCTTCGATTGTAGCACAAGCTGGTATTAGTTCTTTATTAGCTGTAGCAAAAAATAAACAAGTTGTAGGTTTATTTGAATGCTATGGTGGTGATGATGAACCGATTGATACTCTACGTCGTAAATTTATTGACTTAGGAATTAAAGAAGCATTTCCCGCAATTCGTATTAAAGAAATCCCCAACGAAGCAACTTATCAAATTTGTACAGAAGCGGGTACAGATTTGGGACAAAAGGTGGTGCGAGAACGCAACATCAAACAAATCAAATCTCTCGACGTGAACATGGAAAAAGCGTTAGGGAGAATTAGCAGCGGATTATATATTGTTACTGCTAAAAAAGGTGAAATTAGCGGTGCAATGATGGCTTCTTGGGTAGCACAAGCTAGTTTTCAACCATTAGGATTTACCATTGCTGTTGCTAAAGATCGAGCGATTGATAACTTATTACAAATAGGCGATCGCTTTGTGATCAATGTGTTAGAAGAAGGTAATTATCAAGACCTGAAAAAACACTTCCTCAAACGTTTACTTCCTGGTGCGGATAGATTTGCAGGTGTGAAAACTCAAACTGCTAAAAACGGTTCACCAATTTTAACCGATGCACTTGCATACATGGAATGTGAAGTAGTCAGCAAAATTGAATGTAGCGATCATTGGATTTTATATTGCATTGTTGAAGATGGCAAAGTTTCCAAACCAGATGCGCTGACAGCAGTACGTCATCGCAAAGTAGGAAACTACTACTAATTGATAATTGATAATTGATAATTGATAATTAATTGTCAATTGTCAATTATCAATTACCTACACAGATATTTTCATGAGAATAATATTTGATAAATATTATGCCTTTTCCTGACTCTATTTCTAACGTTTTCACCTCAGCTAAAAATTGGGTTTCTCAAGTTTTTTATTCACAAGAAAAATCTATGACAGATTCCAAACCACGGGACGTACAAATTTTACCGATCGCCACCAATACCAAAGTTCTCAGAGCTAGGAGTTGGTCACGTCTAAGGTTTGAAGTTGAATATGCACTTTGTCGAGGAACTACCGCAAATTGCTATTTAATAGAAGCCGATAAAACTGCATTAATTGATCCTCCGGGAGAAGGATTTACTAATATTTATTTTGCAGCATTGCAGAATACAGTTAATTTGAGAAAGTTAGATTATGTGATTTTGGGTCATTTTAGCCCTAATCGTATACCAACTTTAAAAGCACTGTTAGAACTTGCACCGCAAATTACTTTTGTTTGTTCTATGGTTGGTGCAAATAATTTGCGTGCATCTTTCCCAGATCAAGATATTAAAGTTTTGATTATGCGGGGGAAAGAAACTTTAGATTTAGGTAAAGGTCATGTTTTGAAATTCTTACCTACTCCTAGTCCCCGTTGGCCAGAAGCACTTTGCACCTATGATCAACAAACCCAAATTCTCTATACTGATAAATTATTTGGGTCGCATATCTGTGGTGATGAAGTTTTTGATGATAATTCAGAAGCTTTTAAAGAAGATCAGCGTTATTACTTTAATTGTTTGATGGCTCCCCATGCAACTCATGTCGAAGCTGCATTAGAAAAAATTTCTGATTTGCAGGTGAGGATGTATGCAGTAGGTCATGGTCCATTGATTCGCACTGGGTTGATAGAATTAACTAAAGCTTATTCTGAATGGAGTCGCGCTCAAAAAGATCGGGAAATTTCCGTAGCGTTACTTTATGCTTCTGCTTATGGTAACACTGCCACTTTAGCACAGGCGATCGCTTGGGGATTAACTAAAGGTGGTGTTGCGGTAAAATCTATTAATTGCGAATTTGCATCCCCTGGAGAAATTCGTGGTACTGTAGAACAGGCAGATGCGTTTATTATTGGTACTCCTACCATCGGTGGTCATGCTCCCACACCCATACACACTGCTTTAGGTATTGTTTTAGCTATTGGTGATAATAGTAAATTAGCAGGTGTCTTTGGTTCTTACGGTTGGAGTGGAGAAGCTTTAGACTTGGTAGAAGGAAAACTGCGAGATGGGGGATATCGGTTTGGGTTTGACACTTTGAAAGTCAAGTTTAAACCCGATGAAGTCACCCTGAAAATGTGCGAAGAAATAGGTACAGACTTTGCACAAAGTTTGAAAAAAGCGAAAAAAATTCGTGTACCACAACAACCTGCAACCCCTGTAGAACAAGCAGTAGGAAGAATAGTTGGTTCTGTATGTGTAGTTGCAGCGAAACAAGGGGAAGTTTCCACAGCAATGCTGGGAACGTGGGTATCTCAAGCTACCTTTAATCCTCCAGGAATTACAGTGGCGATCGCCAAGGAAAGAGCCGTTGAATCATTGATGTATCCTGGTGGTAAGTTTGTCCTGAATGTTCTTCCAGATGGTGTTCATGTAGACTACATGAGACATTTCCGTAAAAATTTCGCCCCTGGAGAAGACAGGTTTGCTAATTTCCAAACGGTAGAAGCTGATAATGGTTGTGCAGTCCTGACTGATGCTGCTGCATATTTAGAATGTTCCGTTAACCAACGTCTAGAATGTGGTGATCATTGGGTAGTATATGCCACTGTAGATAATGGTAAATTACTCAAACCGGATACTGTAACTGCTGTTAATCATCGCAAAACCGGTACACATTATTAAAAGGAGTTAGGTAGCATCATAATTGATACTAATTATCTCCAGCTAAGAGAGATTCAGTGTTGCTTGGGGAAGATTTACTGATTAAATTTGTATTGTTATCTACTGCTGAATATCCCAATACACTCAGCATCACAATACTAGCTGCTGCTAAAACGTAGCGTCTACCCAAACTGACTCCGTAGCGCCTTTGTAAAAAATTTTCTTGCACAACATTAAATTTTTGTCGGTTCATCTACTACCTCATTTTTTGTTCTAGCTTTCTGTTTAGTTAGACGTTAATGATGTGTTAGATGTTCACTATCGCATAGAAAATACATAAATCCTTGCTGGTTACAGTTTTGGTAACGGATTTTTACGTTATGTTTTCATAACTTAATTTAAGAGTCAGGAGTTATTAATTTTGGATTTTGGATTTGGGATTTTAGATTTTGGATTATTTTTGTCAGATCCAATCTGCTATATAAAACCTAGACAAAACTAGACTTTACTTTCTACTTCAACGGGAGCATGGGAGCAGTTATCCCTCAGTAGACTTTCACGCCTTAGCCAGACGCGATAAATTAATTGCAGCGTTTAGATCCCTATCTATCTCAAAACCGCAGTTCTCGCAGCAATAAATTCTTTCGGATAAAGAAAGATTTTCTTTTTTATGCCCACAACGAGAACAGGTTTTGCTTGATGGATAAAATCTATCAGCAATTATAATTTCACAGCCAAATTTTTTAGCTTTATATTCTAGCTGACGCTTAAACTCATAAAATCCACAATCAGCTATTGCTTGAGCTAATTTATGATTTGACAACATCCCTGAAACATTTAAATCTTCTACTACTATCTTGGCGTGGTTTTTGCATAAGTAAGTAGTAAGTTTATGAAGAGTGTCTTGTCGCAGGTTTGCTATTCTTGCATGATGTCTAGCTAGTTTA